>JAQUQE010000072.1:0-4560 GCA_028716225.1 Dehalococcoidales bacterium
GCGGCTGGTATGGGCTACAAAGACAATCAGCTGGTCCCGCTGCCGGGCCAGAGCGTTCAGCCCGCCCAGCTCTATATTGTTGTCCGACTGGCTGCGCCGGCTGCCGAACCTCAACGCGGCCTCGTCAACGATCAGAAAAGCACCTTTCGGGATCTTGCGAAAGTCCTTTACGTGTTTGGCCCACTTCGGCGCGTACTTCTGTGTACGCTTGGGCATGCCCAGGACGTAAACAGGCCGCCCCTGATTGTGCGCTATCTCCGCGAGATACCACGCCAGAGCGGATTTCCCCTTGCCCAGGTAACCTAGTATGACAGCGGTGCCGACCCGGGGCAGAACGCTGCGCCAGTTACGCAACTGGGCGGGGCGATTATTACTTGTCTTGAGAAAATCGATCACGAAGCGCACCGCTTTGCGCTTCTCCAGGGTTATCTGCTTATCGACAGCCATAACCCCCAGGACACGCTCAGCATGTGCAAAGTCTATTTTGTTCGCCAATTTGTCCCCCTTTCTCTTTTATGGTTCTGTTTAGGTTTGTTTATCACCCCCTTTTACTGCTTTATTACCATCACAGCCGATACACTCCTGAGAGTCTTCTCCGGGTGGGATCACGTTGTATCTGCACTTTTTGAATTTGCAGTTTGACGGAGTTCCCTTCTTCACGATATCACCTCCTTTATCCGACGCTAAGCTCTTGGTATTTTTTTGCCACATCGAAGGCAAGTAAGCTCCTTATAGTGAATGGTTGACTCATATACTTCGCCACATTCACAGCGGTATATAGCTTTCCCTTTTTGTTCATTAGGCGGGTAGGCGTAATTTACGTCGCGCCACTCACCTTTATAGAGATACGTTGTCCTCGACAACTTCGTTCCGCACTTGGGACAATAGGCGTCCTTTAAGTCCCTTGGACTAGAGAACCGATATGCTATCTGGCACTTTGGACATTTACCCTGCATATTGACTCCTTTATCCGTCTCGTTAGTTTATAGTTCACACGACCTGTGCCATTACAGCGTAGACATAATATAGCCCCGTTTTTACCTTCCCCCAAACACACGGGGCATTTAGATGATTCTCCTTTTGCCATAGTAGCTCCTTTCTAATCCAGTTCCGCGGTGTAGTCCGCTCTATAGAACATATTGAAGACCATCACCCTCTGGCCGCCGGCCTCGATTATCTGCATATTAGCTTCCAGGGGAGCCATCTGTAAAAAGCCTATGAATATACTGGCTTCCGCCTGTTCCTCGTTGAGCTTATCGCCCATGATATAGGGGGAGAGTGCGGAGTATAGCGTCCGGTAGCGCCGGGCCGTGTTGAACACGGCGGGTATCAGGTCGTGCAGTGATATCAGGTTTTCGTTTTCATCCAAAATTCACCCCCTATATACTTATCGATTCAACTTCGAAAAACGTTACATAGCTACGGCATCACTTCCTCAGCGTGATCTTATTCCTCATCCTCTTATCCCGGAAACAATTGCAGGAGATAAGCTGTCCGCCGCAGACCGGGCAGCGCTCCACGTCGCACCCGAAGTGATGGATACCGCCGTGTTTTATTCCACAATCGTTGCACCTGCCATCGGGTTCTTCGAAGTGCTCGCGGCTCCTGTCAATCCACTTGTTATCGTGTCTGATCTTAGCGTGAGTACAGCTATCAGCTGTCTTCATCTCTTGTTCGCAATCCATACAAACAACCATGACTCGCTCCTTCAGCTAGATTTTCTATGCTTGGCCCTCTGATTCCAGAGCCAAAACTTCAAATCTCTCAATATCGACATTTGATAGTCCGATATCGAATCTTTGCGCAGATCCGCCGGGGCCCGGTCGCCCATGACCCTCGTAAACAGATATGAGTAGATATCCGTCATGTCGTGATCCAGCGGCTGGCAGAGCGAAGCGTTAGACACGTAAGCCAGCGCCTCGGCGTCGGTGGCCTTATCCTTTTCGCCGCGCATCACCTGCAGGAGGCGCTGTGTTTTTATCTCCGCGGCAAGCCAGTCCGGTATGCAGTCGCCCCAGCTCTGATTGAAGACTATTATCGGGTCGGTAAGCGCCCGCGCTACGTCGATAAGGCCTTTATCTACCTTAGTCTTGACCTTGCCGCCCATTATTCCTCGCTCTTCTGCCGCTGCCAGTCGGTCTTGGTCACGTACTTATACTCCCCGGAGTCGACCAGCTTCTTGGCTTCACCTTTCGAGACCCTTACGATATCCTCGGTCTTTTTGTTCTGAACACATACAGCCATCGCTCTAATCTCCTTCCTTTGTGATATATGTATATGCCATCGGCCTCGGCATCGCCCTGACCCGGCATAGCAGCTGCCATTGGAGGTGCTGCGCGTTCCGCCGGGTCAGCGGCCTGTTATCGCTCTCATTAGGCTCTCTGAGTATCCGGCACAGTTTGTCGATCGCCACGCGCTGTTTAGGAGTAGCGTCATATTGCTCAACAGCCATAGGCGCCTCCTCGCAGTTAATTCCCGCTACCAGTTCACGTATATCGGCATAAGCAGGTGCGTGTCGTGCCCCAGTTTCATCTTCGCCGGTCCTGCGGCGGTTGTTGTATACAAAGTGATACTCGGTCCAGGAGCGACCGAAACAGTATCCCGCAGGAGCGAAGCATTGAATGCGATTTTACCATGTCCTTTACCGTTCACTACGAATTCCAGTTTATGGCCATCGCCGTCCTGCGACCATACCTTCACCCCGCCGCCGCGCTTGGTCTCCAAACGCAGTGGTTGTATCTTAAATTCCTTCTGTTTAATGACTGCCTTTAAGGCATTCAGCATCTCGCCCCGGTCGAAGCTCATTGCCTTTAAATTCTTGGGATCTGGATACAGCTTGCTGTAATCCGGGTAAGTGCCTTGAATGGCGCCGACGCCGATAACGACTTCTGGAGTGGAGAACCTCAGATAGTTATCGCCGATGCACATGATAACCTTATCCTTCTCAAAGGTCTTGAACAGTAAGACGGCTTCCCTGGGCAATATGAACTGCCTGGGGTCGTCCTTTTTAAACTTGTGGGCGGTGGCATACTTGACCCTTGTCACGGCCATACGGAAGCCGTCCGCGGCGCAGAGCTCTATATCTTTGTCGATGAACTTCATACTGACAGCCATCAGAACCGGGCGCACATCTTCATCGGCCATCGCGTATGAGACTTTATTGATGGCCGATACCAGCCCCGCTATGATTATCGGCTTGGCCTTCTTCATGGCGAGTTTGTCGGCAAAGTCCGGGTAATCCTTCCCCGGCATCTTCTCCGTGACGCACAGCGTTGAACCCGACGATATCTCCATCACCTTATCTTTAGCGTTGAGCGTCACGTTGGGCGATTTTAGCGTGTCCAGTAAAATGAGCACCTTGTCCGGGTCGATGCAGCAGCTGTCGCCTTTGGCCACGATCCTGGCCTTGATTTTGGTGGTTATCACCGCCGTCAGATCTGTGCAGGTCATCTGCAGGCAGCCGTCCGCCGCCGATAGCAGCACCATGTGGAGTATAGGCAACACCGATCGCCTCGGACGAGCCGCCTTGACCAGCTTGAGCGCCGCTATGAGCCTTGTCCTGTTTACTTCTACTTTCAATTTGCACCCCCTTATTTTATTTTCCCCTGAAGAACTTCAGGGCTTCTTCTTTTGTTGTACCGATCACCTCGCCGCACTCCGGGCAATTGTATGTGCGCTGCTGACAGTCGCACCGCGGCTTCTCCGGGTAGAACAGGAAGCCGTCGCTAGTATTGGGATAGACTTCCTGTTGGCTTGTGTAAGTAGCGTGAAACCTCAGCCGCTTGAGGTCTACGCCGCATTTAGGACATTTAGGCACGCTTCACCTCCCTCTTAATTACTACCGGCATTACGTAGAACTTTTCTCCTGGGCATTCCTGCCTCATTTTTTCGGCATATTCCTCAGCCTGCTCTTTAGTGCCGTATATAGCCAAGTGCTCTTCACTGGCCGGGTTGCCAAAGTTATTGAATACCATATACCCCTTCAATTTCACCCCCTTATCTTACCGGCTCCGGCGCGCCCCACTCGGCAAAGTCATATTTAGGCAGCGCCGTTATCGCCAGAGCTTTTAGATGCTCGATGAAAGCGTGAGCTTCCGAAGCGCGCCAGCCGTCATGCTCGCATGACTGATAAGCGTAGCAGTTGCAGCACTTAATAACCTGCGTCGGCTCAAAAATCATCCAGTCCATATTACAGTCGCGCTCGTCTATGACGTAATTCTCTCCCACCGTCCCCGGCATGTTATCGTAATCGGCATCGGGATACCTCGCCATCACCGACTTCACGTTCTCCTGCCAGAGCATGTTAGCGACGCCGATCTCGCTGGATATGTCGCATCTGTCAAGAGTATGCCGCTCCTCGTTCCAATACCAGGAGAAGTCGCCGCCGCTCTTCATGCCGAAGTGTCTGGCGGCCTTGACCATGTAAAGAATCTTATGTCTGCCTACCACGAAAGCACTCATAGAACCCCCTTTATTCGATTTCTCCGATACATTGAACCAGGTCGCCCAGCGTGACCAACTCCCTGACAGCACCCAAATCCAATATGCGATACCCGTCTA
>JAQUQE010000072.1:4570-5402 GCA_028716225.1 Dehalococcoidales bacterium
AATCGGCTGTTCTGGATTGTACCTCGGCATTTTACACCCCCTTAATACTTATCAGTTAAGGTCTAAAGCGATGACCGCGTCCTCGGCCTTCATTTTCTCTAACTCGGACTTTAGTTTTTTGTTCTCAGCCTCGGCGTCCGCGTCCACTTCACCATTGTCGTCGTCGATGACGACGACCTGAAGATGTGCCGGCCCGTATACTTCATTGACCACGCCGCCGGAGACGCAGACATATATCTTTTTGACAGGGTAGAATATTCCTACTCCAACGCCAGCATAAATCGAGCTTCGACGGAAGTTATCAGTCCATCTCTGTGAGCACGTATTACAAGTCATGCTTTGACTAGCTATTTCGCCGTCAACCTCAATAGAGCCACCTTCTATTTGGTCACTTTCGCACCACGGGCAATTTGCACCACCGCCCTCAATATAAGCTCCAACTTGCTCCGATGTTAGACCGCGCTGTTTTCGCATGATACCCCCTTATTTATGTTTATATAGGGCGTTAATCGCGCCCTGAAGGTCGTTCACGGCGCTTTCCATCACCCTTATAGCCTCTGCTATCTGTACGTCGTCGGCAGCGTCGGCGTCGAAGGTCTCCGCTATCTCGACGTGCATGAACCACTGGAGCGAGTCGCCTGGATGCCACTCTGACGGCTCGCCTGTATCGTGGTTATAGTAATCCCCTGTCATGCCATCGCCGCCCGCATAGCCGTCGGCGGCTATCTTCTGAAGCTCCGCAAGTTTCACTTTGCACCCCCTTCGTCCATATCCTCGTCCTCTATGTACGGGTAGAACTCCATCTCGGTCATGAGCTTGAGGCGGTCGCAGA
>JAQUQE010000073.1 GCA_028716225.1 Dehalococcoidales bacterium
TTAGCAATCGCCGTTGCCAAATCAGCCATAACTTCCTCTTGGCTAAGCGGTCTGTCCTTTTGTTCATAAGTAAGTTTTTTAGTTTTGGGGTCTAGGTAAAGCACATTCCGCTTGCCCTTTACTGGCGCCAGTTCTTCTGGTAAACTCTCCACCATTGTAAACTTAGCTTTGTTTACGGCTGGTAAGCTATCAGGGTTGTAATGAATTGTTTTTACCTCGATCCTGTTACCCACTGGGATTCCGTGAACTCCTATCATATATTCCTCCTTAATTCCTTAAGCATATTCAAACCAGTCCGGTGAAGCGCAGAATAGAACGGTGTTAGCATCTTCCGCTTGCCCGACTGCTCTTACACAATGTCCGGTACTCTTTGATGGGACGGTGGTTACTAATTGTCCAGCCGTAGCCGAACTGATAAATACCGTCATACCAACAGTAAAAGTCGGGAACTTAGCGTCTGCTCTTATATTCCCGATAATCAACATAGTGGTAGGATTCCCGTCAGTAGAAGCAGAAACACACATACCTAACTGCGGGCTTGTGGTAGAGGCCGCATCTGCCTTTGCGAGATACCACTTAGAGTCGGCTGTTTTTAAGTAACAGACTTCACCAAATGCTATAGTAGCCCCTGCCGTTCCTGTCCTGCATAAACCGGAATACTTACCATCCTCTGATAAGGCGGCATCAAAGTAGATGGGATTATTTTCAGTTAATTGGAGAGGGAAAGCACCCGTTGCTCCGGCTGGCCCTGAAGGTCCACTCGGCCCCGTTGCACCTGCCGGACCCGAAGGCCCTGACGGGCCAGAGGGCCCTGAGGGACCAGATAAACTAGGCCCAGATGGTCCACTAGGTCCATACGGTCCACTTGGTCCCGATGGCCCTGTTGCTCCTGTGGGACCACTTGGCCCACTTGGACCCGTACTACCTGCCGGTCCTGATGGACCACTGGGACCCGTAGCTCCAATGGGCCCACTAGGACCTGATGGTCCTGACGGCCCGGTGGCACCCGTAACCCCTGCACCTGTAGGTCCAGACGGCCCCGAAGGGCCGGTTGCTCCAATAGGGCCTGATGGCCCGGAAGGTCCCGAAGGACCCGTAGCACCAGTAACACCCGCTCCAGTTGGTCCAGAGGGACCGCTCGGACCAGTAGCTCCAATAGGCCCGGACGGGCCTGAAGGTCCAGATGGTCCGCTTGGGCCAGTTGCCCCCGTTACACCAGCCCCTGTCGGTCCCGACGGACCGCTTGGTCCTGTCGCTCCGGTAACACCTGCCCCTGTGGGGCCTGAAGGACCGGAGGGCCCTGTACTTCCTATAGGCCCACTAGGTCCACTCGGACCCGAGGGACCGGAGGGGCCTGTTGCGCCAGTGACCCCTGCCCCGGTTGGTCCACTGGGACCACTAGGGCCAGTAGCACCTATCGGACCACTGGGACCGGAAGGGCCACTTGGACCTGAGGGACCAGTAGCGCCGGTTGAACCAGCACCCGGAGGGCCAGAGGGACCTGATGGACCGCTAGGGCCAGACGGTCCCGTTGAGCCAGTACCAGCCGGACCCGACGGACCGGATGGGCCGCTTGGACCCGTAGCTCCAGCTGGTCCTGAAGGACCACTTGGGCCAGTAGCACCCGTTGCCCCAGCGGGTCCACTAGGACCTGATGGTCCGGTTGCTCCAGTTACACCTGCACCTGTCGGTCCGGTTGGTCCGGTTGCTCCTGTTGGACCTGAAGGGCCGGATGGGCCCGATGAACCCTGAGGACCACTTGGACCTGAAGGGCCTGTACTACCAACACCGGCTGGACCGCTAGGACCTGAAGGTCCACTCGGTCCGGTTGCCCCGGTAGTTCCTACTCCAGCAGGACCGGACGGGCCGCTCGGTCCCGAAGGGCCAGTAGAGCCTGCTCCCGTGGGACCGCTTGGACCCGAGGGGCCAGATGGTCCCGATACCCCAGCAGGGCCACTTGGACCACTTGGCCCGGATGGGCCGGTACTACCAGTAGTCCCCGCGCCTGTAGGACCAGATGGTCCTGATGGACCCTTAGGGCCTGAGGGGCCACTAGGTCCTGATACACCCGAACCCGTCGGTCCACTGGGGCCGGACGGGCCTTTACTCCCTGAGGGACCAGAGGGACCGCTTGGCCCTGCACTACCAGATGGGCCACTGGGACCGGAGGGTCCCGTCGCTCCCGTTGTACCTGTGCCAGCCGGACCAGAGGGTCCGCTTGGGCCAGCAGGTCCTGTAGCGCCGGTAGGTCCTGAGGGACCGGAGGAACCAACGCCAGCAGTCTCTAATGTGTTTATAGCGTCGGTGATATCGTCAAGATGTTCCGCAGTGATATTTAATGACACCTGCATGCCGGCAGCGTGTGAGGCTGCCGTAGTTCCCTGTTGTGCCCTTGTGACCGTTAAGGTATCACTACTGCGGGAAGTGCATAAAACTATTTCGTCCTGACAGGTTACCCAGAACTCACCGGATGAAGGGAACCTTGCCCCGTGCCCGGATTGCAGCACCCATGAAGTATCATCAGAATCAACTGCTGTAAGAAGTGTAGAGTATGCTCTATTCTTTACTTCTTTGAATGTAGTCATTTAATATCTCCGTAACCAGTCCATATCCGTTCGTTCCTGATACCACCCCTTGTCAAATAAGTCATATACCTTACTAAAATATTCCTGATACATCTTCGAGATACGTTCTATCGAGTAGTTATCAGAGGCGTATTTCCGGCAATCCTCAGGATCGATGTTGTCAATATGGTTAGCCGCCCAGATGAAATCTCCCATCGTTCTACAGCGATACCCCACTTCCCCATGCTTTACGATCTCAGGAAATGAGCCCCAGTCTGTTGTGATTACCGGAGTCCCACATAAAAGAGCTTCAACAACCACTTTACCGAAAGGCTCCATATAGACAGAGGGGATGATTACCGCTTTTGCTTTCCCCATTAAGCGGTTGCGTTCCTCCCTGCCTACTGCCCCTAGATACTCGACATGAGGCTGATTCAGGCCGACACTTGATAGGGATTCCTCTATTCTGTCGGGCCACATCACCTGCCCGATCACCTTTAGCTTGGCCCCAATCCTCTTGGTTAGATCACCGGCGATATGGCAACCTTTTCTTTTAATCAGTCTCCCGCAATAAAGGAAGTAATCCTCTTTGTCTGCTTCAAACTTAAAATCATTAACATCGAAGTAATGAGGTATGACTGCGTAGTACCAGTTGCCATCTGACAGGTTCCATTTCACTGATTGTGCCTTTAATCCGTACAGGTAATGCATCCATGCGTAAGAGGGGAATACCTTATATTTAGCGAAATGTCCCAAGTATCCGACAAAAGGCTCTATCGCCGTGACGTGGGTTTTGTCAGCGACCTCTTGTAACCAGGTTCCGTTAGTTACTAAAAGAAGGTCTTTTGGCTCTTTCCTTTTGTTAATCTCCGCTATGGCATTTTTACGGAAAGTCGTATAGGCTAAGTCATTCCCATTATGTATCCACAACTGTTTATTCGGTTCCCAGTCGCCGTAAGCCTGCTTTTGTACCGCTTCAGTCAGGACGGTAACATTCTCGCTACACTCAGGATTCGACCCTTCTGTTCCATAATGGATAACCTCATGCCCCATGTCGGAGAGCATTTTAGACATCTTGTAAGTTAACTGAGTGAAAGGACATAGCACCCAGTCTTTAGTCGTCTTGGAGTGAGGAAGTCCCAAAAGGTGAAAGCGGAACCTATCCGTCCTTACCGGGAATTTCCGTTTAGTGACCTTTAGTAATTGGCTTTTAAGTCTGCCGAACTGCCTCCGGTAGTAGTTAGCCGGTTCGCATACCTCATAACGATATTCATTCCCTAACTCATGGACGATAAACCTTGACCCCATAAAGGGCATTTCATCGTCATAGTCGTCAAAGAATACCGCCGTATTTTCATGCATTAACCTTTTGACATGATTCCAGTCAGAACGGGTAGTTTCTATTGAATGTCCGCCATCAATGTATATCAAGTCCATCTTCGGCAGAGTGTCAGCTACTTTAGGTAATATTACCCTCGTATCACCCTTAAACAGCCTAGATTTCGATTGTAGTGCGTCTGTTAGGAGTTGAGATACATCGGATTCTTTAGTGATAGTTAAGGGGCTAAATTCTACCTCGGTATCTTCCCTTGTCCGTTCCTCGAATAAATCAAAGCCGTAATAATTTATTTCATTCTCGGGAACTAGCTCGGCGGCGGTCTTAACCATGACTACGGCAGTCTCGCCCTTATAAACGCCAATCTCCATGATGTTACGACAGGGATGCGTTTTCAGATAATCGAATAGAGGCTGATAATGCGTCCTCTCCGGTAGCATCCACTTATCTAAAGCGGTCTTTTTGAAGTCTCTATCAAACAGGTAAATAGACCTTAACCCCTGATAACCGCCCTTGTGCCCCATACCTAGCTTATCGCCGATTACATCAAGGTTAGAATGGAAGTTGAAGTTAGGGAATCCCGGTTGGTTCCATTCTCGCTCGCCTTGATTATTCGGGACTTCAAAAAAAAGGCGTTTGGCCTTGCCCTTAAAAGTAGAGAGTTTATCAAGAGCATTAACATCCTGTTTCATATCATTGTGGATAACTGATAGAAATAGAACGTTGTCCGCTTCAGTTACAAGGTCAGACCACTCCCCGACTTTATATTCGATGTCAAGGTTCTGGATGGTTGACATGTAGCGGGCTACTGCGACCAATCCCCGGCTTTTATCTACCCCGGTGACCTTATAGCCCCGTTTAGCAAGTTCCCGCGAAAAGTACCCCTCGGAGCAACCGATGTCTAAAACAGTTTCACCGCTCAGATTTTCGAGTATATATTTCAATCTTTGAGCGGAGTCCTGACGGTCAACATTCCAGCCGTCCAGACGTCTATCCTCTACCGGTTGATACGTCCATTCCCCGTACGGATGTTCTTTCATCAGGACTTCAACCAGGGGGAAGTCCCTGCCCTTTGAGCCGTCTATCCCCTGCCACTCCGTCTCAATAGTTACATCTATATCTTTGTTAAGGTGCTTTAGGATTGACAGTCTATGATACCCGTCATATAAACGGATAAACCCGTCATCGTCGAACCAAACCAGAATAGGTGAATCTTTATACCCCTCTTTGATAGACTCATACAGGCCGATAGTCTTTAATTGCCTATCCTGTAGGCTCATACCGAGATAACAATCTT
>JAQUQE010000074.1 GCA_028716225.1 Dehalococcoidales bacterium
GGTTGACATACCTGGGGAGAATCTGGCGGGGCGCCATGAAGGACCTGCGATTGAATGGCCACTCCGTGCCCTTGAACCTGTACTCCCAGTAGGCTTTAACGCCGGCTTTATGCCGGTGTAGTGTCGAGGCATTGAAGGTATTCAAAAACTTCTGGATATCGTTGGCGGTCGGCTCGTCGGTCTTGATAAAACTGTCGAGCTGCCAGAGGGTTTGTTCATACGCTCTCCGGGTATTATCCGATAACCCCTGGATCGTCTTTATAAAATCTTCAATTTTCAACCTTCACCTCCTTCCCTTTACATGTTTTCCAGTGCTTGAGACAACCTTCTACCGGGATCCATTTGCCACACCTCTCACAAGGAACTTTATCTCCCCAGCATCCCCTGAAATGTCTCTCTGCTATGCCGTCGCTTATTACGTTTCCACATTTCGTACACCTTAGAAAAACCTGCCGGTCCTTGTCGCGGTCCCCCGGGTAAACCTCCTGGGTGATCGGTACGAGTCGCCCGTTAAAATAGTGCATACCGGTGGCCAGTGCCCGCTCCCTGTCCTTTCGCTTGCTCAAGAATTACCTCCCTGCTCGTAATACCCAAAAATAACAGATGTTATTTCCCTGTGTCAATCCCCATTGTTTTTTTAAGAAAATTATGTCATCATAGTGCCATAAGGAGCGGGCACTGCTATGGGTGATGGAGCTACCGTACGAAAAAACCTCGAGATTTTACAGGCTCTCCAACTTGACGCCCCCGGAGTGATATCCGCTTCCCGTCCACATCACAGTCTATATGAAGGCTGGCAGGATGAAGCGGGTATTAGCGCCGTTACCTGGACAGTAACTAATCCAGCAACCGGCGGGGCATGGAATAGAGGTGCTGTCGGGGCCTATCTCATGGCGGTATCATCCCCAAATGCCAGCGAGAATGCTCGTCTTCGTTCTAACCAACGCTGGGTATGTGCTCCGTCTGTATACGCCCCTAACCAGGTCATACGTCGTTTCATCCTTGAGTTTGAATGCTACCTCCAGCTGGTCGGCAACGTTGACAATGCCAACTTCATCATGGGTCTAACCAATACTACCGCCAGTACACGCGCTACAAATAATCTTATCGGTTTTGGGCTCATAGGCGATGCACTGCAGACCATTACCGATGACGGCGGAGCTGAAACCGTGAACACCGGGTTTGGGGAAGCCATGACGGATCTCAACAAGTTTAAGATCGATATTTACGCTAACACCGTCGACTTCTACCTGAACGAGACACGCATCGCCAGGCATACGACCAATTTACCGAATGCTGCTTTGTATCCTAACTTCTATTACCCGACAGAAGCCGGCGGCCCTTCGATAATTTCACTGGGCGTGATACGCTGCTGGCCGGAAGATATTGCGCCATAATATTGAAAGCGGAAGTGGTCATTACCATTTCTTGAGAAATAACGAAATCTGATTACAAGGGGAATCAACATGCCAAAGCGAGTTAAGTGTATACCGTGCATGTCTGAAGATATCAAAAAACTGATCCGGGAGAATACGAAGGACATGGTGCTTATCGAAGAGGTCAACAGTGTCCCGGAATGTCCGGAGCCCGGGCAGATCAACTTCTGTCTTATCAAAAAACGAGCCCCCAGCGCTTACCAGGAATTTATTAAAGGCTGCCTGGCGACGAAGCCTATTAAGGGGCAACCGTTTGGAGCGGCAGGGAAATTTATGAAGGAGTGTGCCAGTGAGTGGAGAAAACGTTCAGGTGAAAGAAGCAAATGAGGTCTCGAAGGATAACGGAAAACTCCCTCCGGACCTGAACCCCAAAGTAAAGAGCCTGCGGTGTGCAAACTGCAACCGATTTCTGGCGTACTATGCCATTGTGGAAGGCTCGATCGCCATTAAGTGCAAGCGCTGCGGTCATTGGACCGCTCTCGATGCTACTTATCTAAAAGTAAAAACCCCTTGACAAAACCCGAAATTCGTTCTAATATCTGGTAAAGGTCGGTTGGCTCTGGTCATCTTGACTGCATGGCCCCCAGGATCCTCCTGGTAATGAGGAAATCATGTCGAGGTAAGAGCTATGATAATCCAGAGCATTAAGGATCTAGGGTACGCCAAACGGCGCCCGAAGGCCCACAAGCTGGAGAATATCACGACCAAAACCAACCCGGGTTTTGTGATCGCCGCCTACCCCAGGCCATATCCTAAGACCTCCCAGCAAAAGAAAGTTGCGGATGCAGCTAAATCTTGCGGGATCAAGAAAGGTATGAGCCGCGGCGCCCTCGTGACAGCCATGCGGACCTGTATCCCGGACAAGTTCTAATTTCCCGTTAGAACTGTTTTTCCTCGCCAAGAAAGGCAGGGGGTTCAAACTCCCTGCCTTTTCTGTTATAATCTCCTCAGAATGGTAGAGAAGACAGCTGAAAAGAAGATATTCTACGTCAGGAAACGCCCTGCCCCCCATCCCCTCTCTCAACATCAACTCGACCTGGTGCAGGCTTCAAAAGAGTGTGGGATCGCGAAGGGTATTACCAGGGCGGAGCTCGTCGACAAAATGCGTAACTGCGTTCCTGACAAATACAAAGAAGTAAAAGCGAGGCGGGAAAATGTCAAAGAAGGTGATTGACGTATTCGTATCTGGTGATTGCAGCCCTTGCCAGGAAGTCTCAGATCGGCTTAAAAATGGCCTGTTTGCCAGCGACCTCGAAGGGGAGACGGCAGTAAATATCATCGATGTCACGACTGAAGAAGGCTTCAGAAAAATCGATGAGGAGAAACTTGACCGGGTACCGTCAGCTAAATTCGAGGGGAAGTTTTGCCAGATCCACATTGACCCGGATACTGACGCGGTAATGTTCTCATGCAAAGAGGAAAACAAAGAGAAGCCTGGGGAGCCGGCTCCGGCGAGTCCCTAACCGCTAATCGTCCTTTTTCCGATTCTTTTTAATCCAGTTATGATAGAACGCGATTCCGAATAGTATCAGAACGATCAGGAATAAGACGGATATTATTATAGCTGGAGCCCAATGACCCAGAGTCTGCATGTCCATTGTATACACCAGTCCTGAAATTTACATTGAACATTTGAGAGCTGCGGGTATACTGGTAGTCTTGCCGAGGATCTCCTCACGCCTTCGATTTAATTCGATGTAATGCAGGTTCTCTTCTTCGGCAATGTGGTAGTAAAGTTCTGCCGTTTTTGAGTCGCCCTTGTCTTTGGCGTCTCGGGCCCGGAGCTGGTACCACATGGAAGCGGTAAGCTCTTCCCCCATACTTTCTGCGAGACCTGACTGTATTGATTTAGGCGCTTCATACGACTTTGAATAACGCCGTATGGTGATGGCAATGTTATCGGCGATTTGCTGGGAGATCTGGTCTATTTCTTCTCTTGTGAGTGCCATTGCCGTTCTACTTCCTTTTTAGCCTGACTAGAAGCGATTTCCTTCGCTTCATCGAGTGTCATTTTCGAGGGGTTGGTTACCATCGCCTGGAAGGCGTCCGTACCAAGTATCCTCTTCCGGAAGTCCTTAAATTGAGAGGCGAGTCCAGGATATTCCTGTGCGTATTTACCACTGTCTATCGCCTCTACAGTGAGCTTGTGGGTGTTGTCTTTGATCCACTGAATAATTTCGTTGTATACAGGATTATTCGGATCTGCGGAAATGAGCTCTTCTGCCATTGCTTCCAGCCCCAGAGTATGCTTGTTTGAAAGACAGTCACATGGCTTGCCGGCAATTTTCAATCCCCCAGCCAGATCGAGCTCTGCACGGTAAAGTTCTCTGGCCAGACGGCGTTTGAGTTCCTGGTTAGTCTCTTCCCGGGTTGGTAATGCGATCGGGGTGGCCACGGCCACCGGTCCAATGATTTTTTGCGGAGCGGGTTCTCTAACCGTTACTGGGGGAGTGTACGGCTCTTCTTCGTAACGGGCAGCCCTGCGCGGGCGTGCCATCATCAACCTGATACCGTCCGATAGGAGTTTGGAGCCTTCCGACAGGAGTATAGCCGCAACGTTCTTTTCCATGCCACTATAATAATCTTCAAAAAGGGTCTTGTCAACACCCCAAAACAGTGCTACTATAGGGAATTAGTTGGGACTAAAGTGGTACTGGTATTGGTACCGAGAATGAAAATACGCTAGAGTGGTACTTGGTCTGGTACTTGGTACCGAGAATCAATTGGTGCCGACTGGTACTTAAATCAGAAAAAGGGAGGTGGCATGGCGATAAGCTGGAACCAAAATCAGCGGGATATCTTCTCTCTTTTCAAAGAGGGCAAAACATTCGACCAAGTGGTAGATGCCGGATATTCCAATTCCACAGTAGCCAGAGTTCTGAAGCAATTTAAGGCAGGGCAGGAACCTCCCCCAGTAGAAGCCACTCCTGAAGTACCAGGTGTAAAACCAACAAAACAGAGTGGTACCGCATCAACCGCCACAATCAAGTCGCCCATAGCGGGCATAACTCAGTTCGAGATCGGTCAGGAGAAAATCCAGCTTTACCCGGAAGACATGTTAATATGCTTTGACCATTACCGGGATATGCAGACCGAAATGGGCTGGCAGAGCGATTTTTCATCCACTATTCGAGAAGGCATGAAACTACTACGGACTGTAGTAGGTAATTTTATACCAGAGGAGGTGTCGGACAATGGTAATGGGTCAGCAGGGTAGACAAGACGCGTCAGTTGAGTTAGCTCAGAGAATGAGCGGGAAAAAAGCTTCAGGTGGGGCTGGGGGACCAAGGGATCCCCTCGATGAACTTGAAGCTACTATCGCAAAGGTCGAAAACATTCAGGCTCGGGAACTCCTTCAGGCTTCCGCTAACCGGTTAAAAGCCAAGATGGAGCTTGAAGAAAAGCAAACGAGAGCGCAGATAAGGCGTATTGAAGATGGGAAGGAAGAACCTCGGGATCCCGTTGAGTCTGCCGAGGATAGGGAAATGACCAAAGCTAACATTACAGCCAATGCTCTGCTGCTACTCGAGAAAGGCGTGCCGGCGAATGTTGTCGGGCAATATCTACTCGGCAGCCAGACATCCAATATCCCGATAAACTTCGGAGGCGGAGGGGGACCGCAAGGGCTCACAATGTCCGACGTGGTACAAATATTCACGCTGGCAAAGGGTGAGAAGGGTACGGATCCGGAGCTGAAGCTGATTTTGGCAGCTCTAACCGATAAGGTGAAGA
>JAQUQE010000075.1 GCA_028716225.1 Dehalococcoidales bacterium
ATAAGGCCATACACGTCAATAGAGTTCATTAATGTAGTCGAACAAGTTCTCATAAAACACGAATCTCTTTCTGTAGAGGATGCGCACGAGATTGCAATTCGTATCATAGGAAAGACGAACAGCATTCGTGACGCGGTGCGTATCGCAAGGTTGTCTAAGAACATTGGGGTTAAACGAGCTATAGAACTGATAGTTGAATAAATATGATTGATTTAAGGAGGTGTACAAGGTGCGGTGTAAGCTAACTGTTCTGCACTTCTACAAGTTCCTGCGTTTTTGTAAGTCTTTCTGCAAAATATAGCAGCCCTAGAAAAATGAATGTACACTTTACTAACAAAGTAGACTGTATGTAAAGTTATTATAGTGCAGTATCTAACCGAAATAAAAATTGTGCCCAAGTGCACCAGTGATCCTAAACAGTATGTTTACAAACGCATCACAAACATGCTATAATATAGTAAAGCATAGGGGGTATATAAAAATGGTATTCAGAGATCCTAATGAATTCAACGACAATCAACACTTCTTCCCAAAGAAAGACGAAGATGAAGAAGAAAGAAAGGGAAGAACAGTAATCGATGAAGATGAGAATGAAGAAGAGAATGGAGATGAAGAAGAGGAAGAGGATGAAGAACAAGTAAAAAGTAAAGATCGGGATGTGGATCAAAACGAAAGTCAGGGCGAGGAGCAAAGCCGAAGTCAAGGTGAAAGCCGAATCCGGGGAGAAAATCCCGACGAAAATCCTGACGAAAATGAGAACGAAGATGAAGAAGAGAACATTCCCGAGTACATGAGGGATGAAGCGCCCAAGGGTAAAACCGCCTATGTTAAATGGGCGCTCTTACACGGTCAAAACGAGCAAGAGTTAACAGAGGCCGGACACAACGCTGGCACAATTCGTGTCGCCGCCCAAGAGCTCGAACGTGAGGGTCTTCGAAAACGACCTAACAAAAACGAGCTCAGGGCAATGAAGCGCGAAAGCGTGATGGCCTCAAAAGGAATGCAAGTTTTTTCAAAAGGTTCTCCTCCTGAAGCAATCATCAACAGTCTTCATATTCCACTGGCTGTCGGATCTGGTCCAAATGCCCAAATAGTTGAAGAATCAATCAAATTCGGTATGAGTCTTGTTGTTCTCGGCACCCGTATCTCCCAAGAACTCTCAGCAATTGGTACCCAACAAGCTCGTCCAATTATCGAAATGGCGAAGGACATGCGTGCCGGTGAACTTGCCGCTGCAAAAATGGCGTCTGAAGATACGGCTCAAGCTGCTGCCCAGGACGTCATGATGCAACTACAGCCTACGCTAGCAGACATCTATAACAAGATTCCTATTCAAGAAAAGAGAAGAAAGCAGGAACGTGTATCATCAGGTGAGAATCCAATGGCCAAAACCATGGCGAACATGATGAATCGTACGATGGTACCCATGATGGAATCAATAATGAACCAAATGTTACCTCCTGCATTTAGACAGCAAAAAGGAGACATCCCGGGTTGGGAGTCTGAAGAAGAAGAAGAGGAATAAAATAATGATAATTACCAATGGTATGTGTGAAGCGGTACTGGACTATCTTCGCAATACAAACACACAGTACGCGGTATTCTCAAAGCCAGATCGAGCAGTTGTTGCAATTGTTGGAGACAGCTCGAGAGTCGACTACGGGTTCATTTCCAGAATGACCAACGTACTCAGCGCACGTAGGTTATCAGAGAAAAATCGTCTCCTCAGCAAAACGTTCGGTGAAGCGATCAAATTCAACGGAGTTCAAATTAACGACGTCAACATCAAGCAGGGTGGTGTTCCTGTTATAATCGCCGGCCCCTGTGCGGTAGAAAGTGAAGAACAATACTTACGCATCGCGAGACAATGTAAAGAAGCAGGCGCGGACATCTTACGCGGCGGTGTCGTCAAGCCAAGAAGTTCTGTCCATTCCTGGCAGGGAATTGGCGGTGGTGCCCGAGACGAATTCGAAGAAGGTTATTCCATAGTTGCTGATGTTGCCGAAGAGCTCAACATGCCGGTAGTGAGCGAGACACGTGGTCAACAGCACGTCAAGGCAGCCGCACAGACACTTTCGATGTTACAGATCGGCGCCCGTAACATGTACAACCAGGACTTGTTAAATGACGTTGGCCATGAAGGACTCCCTGTTCTCTACAAAAGGAACTTCGGCGCCAGTATCGAAGAGTATCTTTCCTTCGCGGAATACATTCTCGCTACAGGCAATGCAAACGTCGTGCTCTGCGAACGCGGCATGCTTCCATTCGGTTTATATAAATCAGCCAGCCCGACCAGATATATCATGGAAATTTCTGCAATACCTGTGATACATTCATTAACTTATTTACCAGTAATCGCGGATCCGAGCCATGGCACTGGCAGACGTGACATGGTGGAAGATATGGCTTACGCAGCGATTGCTGCCGGCGCCGACGGTTTAATGATCGAAGTGCACGATGATCCGGACAATGCACTGGTCGACGGTCCCCAACAAATTACTCCTAGCACACTCGAGAGAATAATCAAGAAATGTAGAGCAATCTACGAAATAAGGTCTACGAAATAAGGAGGTAACATGTTTCCTGGAGTATCACAAGATCAAATGGATCGTGCAAAAGTAATCGGTGAAAATGTTGTCGCGGAGATCCGTGCCAATTACGCCGATGGGGAAATCTACATCAAATTCAAACCAATCACGCCAGCAGGTGCTCCCTGGGTAATGGACCTGACAAAGCAATTGACACAGTCCATGGCAACTCAGCTCAGCACATTCTTCAACATCAAAGGCACCATCAAAACAACGACAAAACCATTAGTGCCCATTTCCTTCAAAAGACAAGTGGATCAAAAGGGACTACCATCCCAAATGGTGTCTAAGGACGAACAGGAGTAACCAATGCGTCGCAAGAAGCATTTCTCACAATCTGAAATCGAAACAGCAATCCGCGTACTCATGCATACTAAACTTGTTATATCATGGGTTGAGGGGCAGGCAAGATTCTTTGAATTAAAAGAGGGTACACCAGAATATGAGAAATTCTTCAAGCGAAATTCACGTGAGTACGCGGAGCGCCTAATAAAGTAATCTCGGGTCGTCTAGTGGTAGGACCGTGGACTTTGAATCCATGTACGAAGGTTCGAACCCTTCCCCGAGAGCCAAGTAATAAAAAACATCGGGACATAGCTCAGTCGGTTAGAGCGCGTGGTTTGGGACCATGAGGTCACCAGTTCAAGTCTGGTTGTCCCGAGAATTAAGAAAAAGGACTTGGAATGGACATTATCAAATTAGAAATACCCGTCAATACACTCTGTGATTCTTTTACTGATGGAAAGGTATTGTTGGGATGGTTAATCGAGCACTATTACAAACTGTATAAATCCACAGGCTTACCAAAAGGTATTTTTCTTCTACATCCTCTGGTCAAAAATGCAATCAATGAAGCAATTCGGATAGGAATACCTCATCATATGGAAAACGGCTTCCTAATGTTCGACGGTCCTACTGCTTATCATTACGAGATCTAGTTCTTTACTCGTAGTCATTATTTGAATCGAAAATCGTTAAATAGGGGCATGGCGTATTCGTCACGCCCTGTTGTCATTTCTACACGGCTTTATACACTGGCACATGTTAAGGGTCCGAAAGTAGTTAAAACAGTAGTTGTACAAGTGTAAGTAATTGCGCTATTATATTCTTGTAATAGGTAAAAGTGTTTACCGCGCACTCGAAACCTATAGAAAAAATTTTAATTCGGAGGAACTAAAAAATGGCAACGATTCAGTCCGCTACCCAAAAATATGAGGCCAAGATCCCCCAGATGCAGCGCAATTACGCCAATGGCATGTCCGCCTTCTTCGGCCAGGACGTTTCCGGTTCCGTTCCCGTCCAGTCTTACAAGAATGCTGTCCAGCCTGGCACCGGCAATCGCTGGGCCGCCCGCCTGCGTTCCGCTTTCGGCGTCTAATCTTAATCAACATTCGACAGCGGTAGTCGAATAATTCGGAGGAAAGAAATGGTAAGAACTCATCAGGTTTTCTCCATGCCAAAGCAAGCCGGCGCAGCCCAAGCGGGAACAATGCAAGCGAGCACCATGCAAGCGTCCGTTATTCCGAGCGTTACCCCATCTCAAACTCTCGACATCAACACGATCCTTACTCCCATGATGTCGATTATGATGCTCATGATGGTCATGGGGATGATGTCCGGCATGATGAAGAGCATGTCCACCGTGTTCCAACCCGGCATGTAGTCGGCAATCGGTACCCAATGATCATAAGGAGGTAACAAAGAAATGTCAACGGTTGTTGCAACCCAAACCCTCGACATCAATACCATTCTCACGCCGATGATGTCTATCATGATGCTCATGATGGTCATGGGGATGATGTCCGGCATGATGAAGTCGATGTCCGAGTCCTTCCAGCCCAGTGGTTACAGCCGGTAATCTTTTTTCCCACAAGGAAGGTAGTACATGACTATAAGAACACAAGGTGCCACGAGAGTTGTGGATAAAACCACTACCGTAAGTCCGATGCAGGTTCTCAGCACGTTAACACCAGCCCAGGTTACCGGCGGGATCAATCAAAACCAGCTCGGTTTTATTCCCATCGGCGTCTACAAGGGCCAGGCCGCGTTCTGGGACCTCGACCAGGCAGTGAATCAGCCGCTCGTTCACGCGGAATCATTGCAGATCATGAAGATTCTCGACGGCCGGCTCGCCGGCTACGACATGCAAACCCTCACGGTTCAGGCCGGCGCCGCAATCGACAGCATCGTAACCGTCGCGCTGACCGTACCGACGACCGAGGTCTGGTTCGTCAACGACATCGTCATCACGACCCCGGCCGATGATGCCGGCGGTGCAAGAGCCATCGCAAACTTCCGTATTTCGTTCTGGCAAGACAATGCCGCGACCCCGAGTGCTCTCGGGCAGGCGTTCGATGCAGTTGGCTACGGTGGTGTCGGTGGTGTGATTCAGCACTGCGAATTCTTCGGCGGCGCACCATTCATCGCCGTCGCGAACAAACCGGTAACGTTAAGACTGCCCGCGAGCAC
>JAQUQE010000076.1 GCA_028716225.1 Dehalococcoidales bacterium
TATGAAGCTTACCTTGGGTTGGATTAGTAAGTCCGATACCAACATTACCTGTGGCATCAATAGCTACCTTGGAATTACCGTTAGTGTAAAGATAAAGCGGGTGATTGGAATTTGTACCCATGATTCCGTATCCGGAACCTGATGATTGCAGATACGTACGAACGCCGCTGTCGTCTTCGCTCATAATGTAAGGATTTGAGGCGCCATTTGCATAGATATTGCCATTCACCTCCAATGCTTGACCTGGGTTTGTGGTTCCGATGCCGACGTTGCCGTCCGATTTTACCATCATCTTTGTAGAGCCACCGGCAGACATATAGATTGAACCGGCAGTATTTAAATACAGCGTACCACCAGCAATATCTCCAAAAACTTGCTGATTGGAAGCATCGAGCGCCACTAAACTTCTTTGAGTGCCTCCGCTTTCTTTAAATTTAATTATATTATTGTTTTCAAAAAGAATATTGCCCGACACATGCAGTTTCGATTCGGGATTCGTAGTGCCTATTCCAACCCTAGAATCGGGCCCGTCAATCCAAACCACACTTGATGCTTTACCGTTTCCTATATTTAAATTCCTAAACTGAGTCGTACCTCCCTGATAGCCATACCAATTAAGATGCATTGTATCTTCGGCATTCGAGCTGAAATCTCCGTTTATCGCCCCATCCCTTATAAAAATATTATCACTCGTATTAAGCCCTGCTAAAAATTGAGCGTTTCCGCCAGATATCACTTCGAGGGTCGCTTCGCTAGGGTTGGAAGTGCCAATACCAACGTTACCGCTAGAAGCGACAAAAAGAGTACTGGTAGCTACCCAAGTATCTCCATCATGTCTGATGGTCTGACCCTCAATTCCCGAAGGCAATCCGCCAGAGGCAGTCCAACTTAAATTACCCGAGCCGTCATTTTGCAAAAACGTATCGACTGCCCCTTGAGATGAAGGCCAGGAATACGTAACATTTTTTATCTTCACTATGTCTCCCGAAGAATTAACCTGAAATACATCATTCGCGCCCACAGTCAGTAAGGAAGCCGGAGTGGTGTCACCGATGCCGATATTGCCGGATTGATCTGAAACCATAAATGGACTCGCACCAGAGTGCTCGAAACTAACTAAATACGTAGAACCATCATTCGCAGTTATGTCCGTCTTTATTCTAAATTCTTTATATCCAGAACTGCCCGCGCCGTCATCATAATGTCCCCTCAACTTAATTGTTGGAGAATCAACCGCATAGGGCGCTGCGGGATAATTATATGAAGCGTCTATTAAGAGAGTCGGATCGCTAGATTGTGAATCAAAAGTAAAGTCAAAATATGTCGTGCCCGTAGTCTGTGGCAAGAAACGAAAATTGGCAGAGTCTTGTGATTGAATTTTCCATTTACTTCCGACGTTGATATCTCCTCCAACGACTGTCAAATCAGCACTTGCCGTCACATTACCGCTTGAGTCTATAGACACTCCCTCGTCCCCTCCGTCTCCAGAAAGGTAGTTGGAGCCGAGAATAATATTGGCGCCAGTGCCGGTCATAGTGAGATTGCCGGACATCGAGTCTCCTGCAACATTAAGAAATCTGTTGTCAGACTCTGTCTCGGTGTAGTATCTGCCGTCTAGGTTGTAGGAGGTAATGGCGGTAAGGTGGCCGTAAGTGTCCAGAGTGATATCCTGTATGACAGTGCCGTCGGAATTATTGACTGAGGACTGAGTGGAAGTATCTTCGTGGTTTAAGGTGACAGTGCCTCCGGCCCCCAGGGTGATAGTGCCTCCTCCGGTAATGGCGTTTCCAGCCGTGACCGTAACTTGAGTATCGCCCTCTACTGCAGTGCCTGCCGTAGAGCCGTAGTCAACGGAGAAAGAACGATCCTGAGTAAGGTCTCCTCCTCCCGACAGACCGGTGCCCGCTGTTATTGTCCTTCCTGCTGTAATAACTTCTCCGGCTGCGGTTCCCTGGGTTGAAGCATATATCTTGCCTTGGACGTTAAGCTTGTAGGAGCCGGGGGTCTCTGTACCAATTCCTACATTGCCTGTCCCGGTATAAATGTTCTGATTGGAATAATAATTCAAAAACAAAGCTGCTGTCGAATCAATATGCATATTACCCACCGAATTCCCGCCTGTAATAGCTTTATTTCCATCTCCCAATTTTAAGGAGCCATTAGTATCATAAGCAATTTCTAGCTTCGCTTCTGGCGTCGAAGTGCCAATACCCACATATCCACTGGAGAGTATCCTCATCCTCTCTGTATTGTTAGTAGCAAAGTAAATATCGTCTGAGGCTGTGGCAGAAAGAGAGCCTGCAGCTACCTCTATCTTCAAATCTCCGGCGGGAGGATCAATTGTGCCTACTGTTATTTTTCCGTATCCCCCTCCGACCAAAAGCTCTGAATCGGAGGAAGTGCCGATGTTGGCGTTGCCGGCAACGTCAAGCGCGTACTGGGGAGTGGTGGTGCCTATGCCGATTCGGCCGGTGCCCGGCTTAAGATTGCCGGATCCGTCATTCTGCCCGTAAACGGAAAGAACGTTGGAGGTGCCGATTCGAAATACGTAAGCGTTTTCATCGCCGTCTAAACCTGCGGAAGTAAACGGCATATCCATGGCGGTAATCATTCCTCCGTCTGCGGGGAATATGAGGCCGCCGTCTATGTTAAGAGCGCCGCCCATTTGAATTTGGTCAGCCGAATTGATTTTAGCGATATTAACAGAACCCGTCCCCGCACTGTCTTTCCCTGAAATCCAGCCGTCGTTGGCGAGAGTAAGAAGGGTATCGGGACTGTCGGTTCCAATACCCACCCTGCCATTCTCCGACACATAAAGATTGCCGCTTCCAACATTAAGGGTTCCGGACGTGGTAGTAGATATAACAGATAAATTAGTGGCTATATTCAATCCCCCTCCGGCAGTAAAATCAGTCCCCGCGGCACCAATGTTGGTAATAAGGTTGTTGGCCATATCCAGAGTTCCCGCCATCGAGTCTCCTGCAACATTAAGAAATCTGTTGTCAGACTCTGTCTCTGTGTAGTATCTGCCGTCTAAGTTGTAGGAGGTGATGGCGGTAAGGTGGCCGTAAGTGTCCAGAGTAATGTCCTGGATAACAGTGCCGTCGGAATTATTGACCGAGGCTTGAGTGGAAGTATCTTCATGGTTTAAGGTGACGGTGCCTCCGGCCCCCAGGGTGATAGTGCCCCCTCCGGTGATAGCGTCTCCGGCCGTGACCGTAACCTGGGTATCGCCCTCTACCGCAGTGCCGGCGGCAGAACCGTAGTCGACAGAAAAGGTTCTGTCCTGAGTCAGGTCCCCTCCTCCAGACAATCCCGTACCGGCTGTCAGTATTCTTCCTGCCGTAATTACCTCTCCTGCAGCCGTTCCTTGAGAGGTAGCGTAAATCTTGCCTTCTACGGTAAGCTTGCGGGAAGGAGTGGAAGTTCCGATTCCCACCTGGCTGCCGTTGTCGTAAACAATAGAGTCTCCAACAGAGTAGCTTCCCGTAAATTTAGAAAGATAATTGGCATTGCCCAGACCTCCGACGTACCCTCCGTCAGCCGACTGGCAGTTTCCGGAAGCATCGCAAACGGTATAGGTGGAGCCGCCCCTTACTACCTCAACCTTGTCGTTGGTCACCCCCAAAAGAAGCTGCTCGGAATTGGCTCCGGTGATATAGCCCGTGGAAACAGCCAGGCTTCCGGTAATGGTGTTGGTGCCACCTAAAGTAATCCTGATGTTTCCCCCCGCGTCCTTGATGTCCCCTCCTCCTACCTGCAAATCATCATCAATTAAAAGAGTGTCCTGGGTAATATCGTAAATGTAGTTTTCGATTCCCAAAGAGCCCTGGACGGTGGTGTCTCCTTCGGCGTCCACCCTAAACCTTTCGTTGTCGTTAACTGCCACGGAGAATACGGTGTAATCGGAAAGACCGGAGGAAGGATTGATATAAAGAGATCCCTGCCCGACTCCTGTTCCCAAAGGAGTGCCAGTAAACAGGCTCGGGCCGGCAAAGGAGGAGGTTTCGTCGCCGGCCACATTCAGGCTGTTTGCCATGTAGACCGAAAAGTCGTTGAACTCAAATCTGTCATCAGTGGAGTTCCATTTGAAAACGGCGTTTGGGGCGGCAGATCCCCTTTCAAATTCCAGCTGGGAATCTTCCGCATCAGCTGAAGCGTTGTCTGTATTGATGATAAAAGTGGAAGAGGCCGATCCTCCCGCTATCAGGTTGTCGATGGTGGCTGTCGCGACATAGAAATTTGACCACCTGTAATCGGGTAAACCAAGGGTGTAAGCTGCATCTTCGGAAGGCACCAGGCTGGAAGAAAATCTGCCTTTAACGTCGATGATGTCGGAAATTTCATCTCCGAGAGTAAGGCTGCCGAGAACGCTCAAGCCGCCGGAAAACTGAGAAGTTCCCCCTCCCGTAGAAGAGAAGGTGCCCGATATTTCCATATCTCCTTCGGCATCGAACCTCATCTTTTGAACGTCGCTGACTGCCACGCCCAGCAGGGTGTTGTTGACCCCGGCGGTGGCGGGATTAACGTACAGGGAACCTTGGTCAACGGCAGTTCCGTCCGGAGTCCCGAACAGCTCCACCTGCCCGGCAAAGGAAGAAGAAGCAAAATTTCCCTGGACCTCTAAAAGGCCCGTAACAATGAGAGAGTCGGATATCTGGGTAGTGCCGGAATTGGAATCCAGCACCAGGTTCCCGCTGGCAGTGTTGAGGGTGTTGCCGTCTAGTATAAGGTTGTCGACTGTCAGCCGGCCGAGGTCGCTGATCTGGTATCCTGCCCCGGTGATATCCCCAGCCAAAGTGCTGGTGCCCAGCTTGAGGGTTCCCGAGGTTACAGAAAGCAGGTGGTCTCCGGTGCCAGAGAAAACAACGTTGGCTGAGTTTCCCGTAAGGCTCAGGTCTCCTGACATATCGACGCTGTCAGATATGGTGAAGTTGCCTGTAGTATTTAAAACGCTTCCCCGGAGGTCGGTCTGGCCGGAAACTG
>JAQUQE010000077.1 GCA_028716225.1 Dehalococcoidales bacterium
GTTCCGATGAGGGCAAAGGTGGTGAAGTGCGTAACATTGGCACTTACCTGGTTGTTTGCCGCATCGATATTTCCGGCCAGGTCTGTCCACTCTCCTGTTTCGGCGTCAAAGTAAGCGATGAATAAGTTCTCCGGGCTGACGTTCTCTGGCAGGGCATCCGGGTCATAGCTCCAAGTGAGCGTTATCCCTGGCTGGAAAGTGGCCCCGTTGGGCCCGAAGCTGTAAGCCGTGCCGATGAAAACTTTGTTCTCGGGCAGTTCCGCCGGAGAAGAGTCCGGTTTGCCAGTCAGGCTGGAAAGAGGACTGCCGTATTTATTGAGAGCCTTGGTCCCCTTGGAAATGCTTACCGTGAGCTTGCCGTCTT
This sequence comes from Dehalococcoidales bacterium, assembly GCA_028716225.1. Classification (NCBI taxonomy): domain Bacteria; kingdom Bacillati; phylum Chloroflexota; class Dehalococcoidia; order Dehalococcoidales; species Dehalococcoidales bacterium. Next base: position 365 of record JAQUQE010000077.1, read on the forward strand.
CAGAAGTTGCCTGTATGTCTGCCTGGACCGTGCCCGCATAGCTGATGCCGAAACTCTTCGTCTTCCCGAAAAGGTTCGTGCTTAACGGCGGGATTCCTCCCCTTCCGTCATAGCTTGGCGGGGGCGGTGGAGGCGGTGCTTGGCCGATAAGCGCAAAAGGAGTGCCGGACAGATCAGCCAGGGTGGGCGTAGTATCAGTTCTTATCTTTGCCCAGACATAACCTCTGTATTCGGGCTCGCCGGCAGGATAAGTGGCTCCTGAATCTGAACATGTAATCCAGGTGGTTCCGTCCCACCAGCTGAGCTTTAGGGTTGATTCGGTCAAGCCGGTCACATCAGCAGAAGTATAGTAGTTCCTGATTTCGATCTCTTCCACGTCGGTCGGGTCGTCTATAAAGACATCGATGTAGTTTCCCGTAGCCGTGAATCCTGTTGGCGCGCTGTCACCGGGATTATCCGTGTATTTGGCCACGGTGACTGTTGGCGTGCCGCTGCCTTTCTTCTCAACCGTGGTGTCAGCCTCGGTCTTGGCGTCAACAGTTGCCTCGCCTTCTGGCGTGGTTTCCGTCTTAACGCTTTCGGGCTCCACTGTTACCCCGCTTCCCGTAAAGAAGACTACCGCGCTAGCAGTAGCATTGGCAGTATAGGGGGGTGCGGAAGCCTTTACTGTGGCCGTTTCCACGGTTTCTGAAGAGGTCAGGGTGGCAATTGCTTTGCCGCTGACCGTTTCAGCGCTTCCGGTAATCAGGCCTTTGGTCGTAGTGAAGTTGATTTGCAGGCCGTCAGCAACGTTTCCTGCCTCGGAAGTGTCCTCGCCGTCAGAATTCTTGGTTAAGTCGGCGGTGATTGTAGATGTTGAGGCGCCGTCAGCTTCCATGCTGACTGGATCAGCGCTGGCGCTGAGAATTAACCAGGGATCGTAGTCAACGTTTTCTGAGACGTTGGCCGGTCCCTGATTTGACCCCCACCAGTTGTTGGTAGCGTCCATGGTGCCTGTCGGGATCAGATCTCCTTCTCCCCGGGCATCGATATCGCTGTCGTTGTTGACGAAGTTGTTGAAGTTTGCCCTGAGGCCGCTTATGTCCCCCGTATGAACGTATATGGCCTGCCAGTTGTTGGTGAAGTTATTGTAAGTGATATTACCGCTGAACAAGCCGTTGTTGTCGTTCGTCAGGTAGAGCGCGGCACCGTGGAAGTCTTCCATTCCCACCGGGGCGCCGTCGAGATCGTTTCCTTCAACCTGGATGTTGTCAACGTTTCGCAGTTCGAAGATTGCCCAGAACCAGGCATGGCCTCCGTTGTTGCTGCCGCTGTTGTTCCGGAGAACAAAGAGATCGGTGAAGTTGTCCTTGTTTCCGTAAACCACGCTGGATCCTTTATTGTCGTGGACGTTATTGCCTTCGATGGTAACTGTGGCAAGGCTGGGTCCGTCCGGGCCGGCATCCAGGGTCGCTTCTCCGAGATAGAGAGTGCCCCAATCCTCGTAACCGGTTATTTCTCCGTTGGTGAACGAGAAGTTGCCAGCCAAGGGGTTGATGTAGGCAGCCATGCCAACGGTTCCCTGGCCGTCCAGAAGAACATAGTCGAAACTGAGATCGTAGACATAGCCTGAGCCGGTGTGTCCGACGGTAACCCCTGGGCCGTATGTTCCCGCATTGCCTTTAATGGCCATTTGCGAGACGGATAAGCCTGTCAGGTCGCCGCCTGTGGTGTCAAGCTTCAGTCCGCCGGTGACAACCGTATCCTCGGGTCCTGCTCCTTGCAGAAGCAGATTGTCCAGTGCGTCGTTAACAACGATGGTTTCGTCGTACGTTCCCGCCGTAACCTGGATGGTATCTCCGGCATTGGCAGCCTCGATGGCTTCCTGGATGGTGTCGTGGTAGGTTTCCTGCGAAGTGTTGATTACCGGTTTGTTGGAGACCAGTTGTGACATGTCTCCGCCGGCATACCATGGGTCGTAGGCAACCGCTCCGTTAAGAAGAGCCTGTATTTCGGCTTCTACTGCCGTACCCCACCAGTTCTTGATGGCGTTGACAACGAAACCGTTTGTCGGTGTGCCGATGACTTGGATGGCATGTCCGCCGCTGCCAGAAAGGCTGGTAGAGTGGACGTTGAAGTCCTCGCTGGCCTCGAAGAACCCGACCCTGTCTTCGTCTTCGAAGTCAGGATTCTTGAAGTGGGCTTCGAGATCCACGCGGATATCGTCCCAGCCGTTATCGTGAAAGTCGCAGTTGACGTAGTCAATGCCTTTGTTGACCGGGCCGTGGTATGCCCCGTTCTTCTGGTTGCCGTAGACCTCAAGATTGTCCACAGTCATGTTTTCGGGGCCTAAGCCGATTTGCTCGCCGCTGTCGCTTGATCCACGGACGAACAGCAGGCCGTTGCCGTACTTCAAGTTGTCGGCGTCTTCCGGGTGGAAGGTGCCGTAGTAGCCGCCGTTGTTGTAGACCTTGCCGTTACGGAGAGTCAATCCGGTGATGCCGCCGCCCGTTTCAAAACCTGAGCGGTGGGAACCATAGCTCTCGAAGTCTTCGAACACCGTCCCGTCCATGGGGCTAGGATACCTGGCGCCGTAAGAGTAGTAAGATCCCCAGATAAAGACATTGTTGCCGTTTCCTTCAGCGCCAAATATCTTGGTGCCGGTGACGCTGCTGTTGATCAGGCCGAACGGAACTTCCTGGTATTGGTTGAGGCTGATGTAGAGCCCCATCCGGCCAGCTGTCCCGTCCTGGTCAGCCAGGTTGGTATTGGGACCGATGACGCTGTTTCTGATATTGATGTTATTCAGCGTCATGGTCTGGGCCTTGATGGTAAGCAGCATGTCGTTCTGGCTTCCGGGAGGAGCGTTCAGACTTTGGACGATGAATCCTTCGAAAGTAACGTCGTTGGTGTCCTGGATGAGAACGACTGACACTGTTCCTGTGGGCGTTGGCTCGGGATTGTTGAGGATGGACTCCACGTTTTCATCCCAGGCATAGTTGGCCGGGACTTCGTAGCCGTTCTTGTTTACGTCCCAAGTGGCTCCGCGCAGAGTGAGTGGTTTTCCGACAACGATTCTTTCGTCGTATCTTCCAGCCGCTACCTTGATGACGTCGCCGGGATCGGCAGCGTCAATGGCGTCCTGGATGCTGATATAGTCTGCGTTGATGTTGTCGTTGGCAGCGTAACCAATGGCGTAGTTTCCGTCAGCTTTGCCGGAAAACCACATCTTGTAAGTATCGCCGTCTTTTACCAGCACTGGAGTATAGGTGCGTTCGCTTCTCCAGGGCACACCGTCGTCCTTGTGCATGATTGGATTGTTGGCACCTCTTGTCCAGTTTAATCCGTCAGCAGAATAAGCGTAGCCTATCCCTTCGTTGCTTCCTTCTTGGCCGCCGGAATACCACATGTGCCAGGCGCTGTCAGATTCCTTTATGACACTACCGAAGGTGGTGTAGGAGCTGTCCCATGCATCGGTATTTCCCCACGGACCGTCGTTTCCTCTGGGCAACACTTTTCCGTAAAGTTGCCAGTCTACGCCGTCTGAGGAATAGCCCAGACCTATCTCTTCGAAGCCGCCAGTAGTCGCGTCAAAGTATAACGCGAAAGAATAGTCAAACGGGTTCTCACCCGTATTGCTGGCGGTAGGATTGTAAATAAGGTCTATCGGACCGTAAGAGCCCCCATTCCATTCTCCAGCTACGCCTGAGATTATGTCGCCGGTAATCGGCTGGTCTTCTGTCCAGGAGATTCCGTCTGACGACTCGGCGTGTCTGATGGCGTCAATACTGTACAGTTTTGCGGTATCCCAGTACCAGATCATGTATTTATCGTTGATCTTCTCAACAAGCGCATGGCTTGCATTCGTTAAGCCGGTTGCTGGAATCCCAGACGCCCACGTTTCTCCATCGGTGGAGGTCGTGTAGCGCAATCCCGCTTCCTCGGCATACCACATTTCGTAGGTGGTTCCGTCGAACAGGATACTCGGATAGTATGCTTTTTCCGCAGGATCAAAGACAGGATTTGCTGCATGTTCTGCCCATTTACTCACTTCGAGGATGGCAGGACTATCTGCAGCAACGGGTGTCGCCGCAACTAGGCCGAAACTCAGCACTAGCATTAAGGCGAGCAAAGCATTACAGATTTTGCCTTTCACTTTCTTTCTCCTTTTTCTGAATTTCTTTCGGTTTTCAGTATTGTGATCTTATATTTCTATAAGTCATTACCTCCGTTTCATTCGTTTCTTTCCATATTAAAATATGTCAAAGGGCAAAAGAGCTATTTACCCTGTAAAATAGAGGGACAAAATTTAATTTTCCTCCTTATTTAATTTTCCCTCCGGTAGGCTAAAATCTAACATAAATGACACCTTTTGTCAAGTTGTTTTAGGAATAAAAAAGTAGGCGTCCCCTTT
>JAQUQE010000078.1 GCA_028716225.1 Dehalococcoidales bacterium
TCTTCTCCAGGGCCGATGACGAGGAAGTGATGGATGATGATGTTGTAGAAGACCTTGAGAGTATCCTCGATGATTGTATCGCCGCACAACTCCCACCTTTATTCTTGCGCTGGCACTATCGTAGTAAACATGAAAGCCTCATAGCATTTAGTTGTTGAGTTTCATGAGATTATGAACAGAGGGGTTGCATAGAGGAAGAAGCATGCAGTAGTCTTTTTGGTAATGACCAAATCACCAAAGGAGACTGACCGCATGCGCATCCATTCTAACGCAACAACCTGTCCAAAGCAACGATTATTTATAAGACTGACCACCAGGAGCTCTCGATCACTGGCAGAAGCATTGCATATCTCGCCTGCCACTGTATCAAAGTGGAGAGCAAGAGACGATCAGAACGATCTCAGTGCTCGGCCTCATACAATTCATTATGCATTCACTCCTGAGGAGCAGAAGCTTATCCTCTCCCTAAGGGAGAAACGACTATCACTCGATGATGTACTGGACACGGTAAAGCCTGTTCTTGCTCATGCTACCCGTTCCAGCATACATCGATTGCTGGTAAGAAAGGGAGCAAACAGACTCCCAAGACTTACACAGCCTGAAGAGATAGGCAGGTTCAAGGATTATGAGCCTGGATACCTGCATATAGACTGTTTTTACCTGCCAAGAATAGACGGCAGAAGAAGATACTGTTTTGTAGCAGTGGACAGAGCTACAAGGCTCGTCTTTCTGCATGTTTATGAGCACAAGGACAAGGAATCTGCTGTGGATTTCCTTGGCAGATGCCTGTCCTTCTATCCGTTCATTATCAAAAAGATACTGACCGACAATGGCCGAGAGTTCACCCTGGATGGGTTCAGAAACCGATATGGCACAAAGACCAAAGATATACATCCCTTCGATGACATATGCGATGCATTAGGCATCGAACACAGGAGAACCAGGCCGTATACTCCAAAGACCAATGGTCTTGTGGAGCGTACAAACAGATTGATCAAGGATGATACTGTAAAGTCGCATATCTACTCTGATGCAGGGGAGATGATGGCAGACCTTTACAGGTGGTTCATCCAGTATAACTTTTGGAGAAAGCACCGCCGTATCGGACGTAAGACCCCGTACGAAAAGGTCTTGGAATGGTACGAGTGTTCTCCAAGCATCTTTATCAAGGAGCCTACTCACCTCCTGCGTTACTGTTCACAAGGTGGTGAGACTTGACAATTAGTAATCATTCATCATTTGGATGTTTGATACCAAGACGAGTAATGGATTTCCACCACTCCATTACTCCGCCTTGCCGAGAAAGGGTACCGGATCTACATACGGAGAGTGCAAACGATGAAAATCGGTATAATAAGCGATACGCACGGCAACGTCCCGGCCTGGGAGAAGGCGATGGAGATATTCTCGGGGGCCGATTGTCAATCGCCGGCATATTCCTACCAGTGAATGAGCGGCATGACTATACCATTTTTTCTGAGTAGGGTCATTTGTAAAATATGATTTATCGGTCTGTGATTTCTGGTTTTGTATCTGCCCTCTGTACCCCCTTTCTCCGTTCCTTCTGCCGGTAACTCTCACCGGTGATCAGTGTCACCCTGGCATGATGCGTAAGACGGTCCAGTGCCGCCGATGCCAAGAGCGAATCCCCAAAGAGTTCCGGCCATTCAGACGGCGATCTGTTCGATGTCAGGATGATGCTGCCCCTCTCATACCGCTGATGTATCAGCTCATACAGATCTTCCGCGCCCTGCACCGTGATCGGCCGCAGACCAAAGTCATCCAGTATCAGCAGGTCTGCGGTGATGATCTTATGCATGTACCTGGGATACGTTCCGTCCGCCCTCGATGCGAAGAGTTCCGTAAGCAGCCTGTGCGCAGGATACGATAGTACTTTCATATCCCGCTTTATCGCCTCATACCCGATCGCATATGCCAGGTGGCTCTTGCCGACACCGGTGGGTCCGCAGATAAGCCAGTTCTGCTTCTCCATGATGAAGCCGCATGTCGCCATCTCAAGAACAACGCTCTTATCCAGGGCAGGCACTGCGCCGAAGTCGAACTGGGAGAGGAGCCTTATGCTCTCGAACCCGGCGGTCCTCTCCATTCGCTTCTGTTTCCTGTATCGGCGCCGTTCTATCTCATCATCGAGGAGCAGGGCGAGGAACTCCGTTGGTGTGAGGCTCTGTTCCCTTGCAAGCTCGGACCGCTCTTCCAGTGTATCCATCATGCCGGAGAGCCTCAGTTCCCGCAGTTTAGGGAGGAGTGGATGGTTTAGCATGATACCACCTCCCCTCCGAAGAACTCTTCGGCGCTTCGGGCGTATTCGTAGATCTTAAGTTCCGGCTGCATCTGCTCTTTTGCTAGTTCAAGGTCGATGCCGGCTCTCAGGATATCTCTTATCTTCCTGTACCTGGGGACGCCGTAGTGCAGGGCTCTGGCGCAGGCTGCTTCCAGCCGTTTATCTCCATACTTGCCTGCGAGACTGATTATCCCCTGTACTGCCCTTAGATTGTCCAGCGGCCTGACCGATAACAGCAGGGCTACTACTTCGCCGCATCTGGGGCCTATCCGGTTTGCATGGTTCTCGCAGTACTCCCGTGTCCTCGTCAGGTAGATCGATTTGTCTTCCGGGTAGTGCTCTGTTCGGGTTATTCTCTGGCCCTTGCGGATGGCTCTTTCGTGGGTTACTATCAGGTCCACTCCGCTGTATATCTGTACCGTTCTTTCGTATACATGGATATCGAGCTTCCTGCCGATGTACTTGAAGGGCACGGAGTAGTAGCTCCCGTTTATCTGCACATGGCAGTCCCGGTGTACTTTCGCCTGGCGCACCTCTAATAGTTCAAACTCTTCGTTCGGCAGTGGCAGGAGCGCATGCTTCTCCTTCTCGTAGAATCTTTTGATCGGCTGTTCTGCCGTTGTGCCGTGAATCCTCAGTCCGGCTTCACATTCCACCCATTCCTTTACCTGCCTGTTTGCATCGTTTATGTCCAGAAACTCGGCTCCTGCAAGGAAGTTGCGCTTTACGTAGTGAACGCCGTTCTCTACCTTTCCCTTGTGCTCGGGGGTTCTCGGACGGCAGGGATGGATCAGGAACCCGTAGTGACGGGCCATCTGTCTGTACGGTTCGGAGAGTACGGCATCGTCCAGTCCTGCCTTTATCACCGCCGCCTTGAGATTATCGACTACGATCTCCTTTGGTACGCCTCCGAAGCTTCGGAAGGCTCTCCTGTGGCAGCCTATCCATGTCTCCATCTTCTGATCAAAGACGAACTCTACATATTGGTGTCTGGAGGATGAGAGCATCATAACAAAGCAGTATGACTGCCTTGTTTTATGTGTCTTCGGGTCGTACATCCTGCCGGCGCTGCCGAAGTCTACCTGGGCCTCCCTGCCTGGTTCTGTTTCTATGCGGATCACGGCTGTCGGCTCTTTGGGCTTTATGTTTGAGACGAACCGGCGCACGGATGTGTAGCTGCCTGTGTATCCGTGGTTTCTAACCAGCCGACGGTGGATCGCGACCATCTCTACGCCTTGATCTATAAGTTTCTCCACTGTCTGCCGATACGGCTCGACTGTGGAGATATTGCTTTTCCGAACGTTTGTTATCGGGCCGAGTTCTGCCGAGAGTTCGCATAGTTCGGGGAGCGGGAGGCCGGAATCGAGATAGCCTCTCTCCTTTGCCCAACTGTGATAGTTGCGTATTGTGTCTCTGGCATAGCCAAGGTCTTTTGCGATGGCTCTCTGGGATTGTCCGGCCCTGAGCCGGTAGATGATGTCTGCTATTACTTGCACTCTGAGTCTCTCCATTCTGCCCTCCCTTTGGAGTTAGTCTCCATCAGATGGGCGGTCATTTGCAAATGACCACGACTCAGAATGTGGCAAGGTTATGCCGGCGGTCGGGTGGCCTGCATATGGCGGCGATGGGTGGTATAGATATGCCGCTCATGGGTGGACTACTTATGCCGGCTGTCCCTGGTATAGTATAGCCCGGCTACTGACAGTGGGGACATTTTCGGATTGAGTTTTTTGATAATTTTGGTCATCGGTTCACCCCCACGTCTGTGGGGACATTCCTTACAAGCACTACGTCCTCTCCTAGCCGCACGGTTCACCCCCACGTCTGTGGGGACATTCCGCCGTACGCGCGGAGATCCAACCCGGGCAGCGGTTCACCCCCACGTCTGTGGGGACATTCGGATAGCGATTTCAGCTTCCTTTTCCGATGACGGTTCACCCCCACGTCTGTGGGGACATTCGAAAATCCTTGACGGAGATCTCCACGATCAACGGTTCACCCCCACGTCTGTGGGGACATTCTGACAGTAACCGAAAGACCAGGACAAATATCCGGTTCACCCCCACGTCTGTGGGGACATTCATTATATATTCTGGTACTTGGCCTGTATGGCCGGTTCACCCCCACGTCTGTGGGGACATTTGTGGGACATGATAGCAGAGAAACTGCTGGAGCGGTTCACCCCCACGTCTGTGGGGACATTTTTACGCTCAATGGCCATGCGGTGCTCCGGCCCGGTTCACCCCCACGTCTGTGGGGACATTGTTACAAGATGCAAAGCCAGTAAGGAATTGACCGGTTCACCCCCACGTCTGTGGGGACATTT
>JAQUQE010000079.1 GCA_028716225.1 Dehalococcoidales bacterium
GACCCCCGACGGCCTGCCCGGCCACTTCGACCGCCTCAACCCGCTCTATCTTCTCCTCATCTTCCGCTACGATGGGCAGCTCGACAAAGAAGGTGGCCCCCTTGCCCTCCTCACTCTCGGCATACAGCGCGCCATTATGCTCGGCGACGATGCCGTGGGCCAGGCTCAGTCCCAGGCCGGTCCCTTCACCCACCTCCCTGGTGGTGAAGAAGGGGTCGAATATCCTCTCCAGGTTCTCCTTGGCGATACCCGGCCCGTCATCGGCAAACGATATCCGTATCCTATCGCCGGCCCGCTCCGTCCTGATGACAAGCCTGCCCCTGCCGTGGGCCTTCTTCATCGCCGTCTCGGCATTGACGATGATGTTGAGGAATACCTGCTGGAGCTGGCCGGCATCGGCCACCGTCCAGGGCAGTTCGGCATCGAGCAGGGTAATCACCTCGATGTTGGAGGTCTCCAGGGCGTACTTACGCAGCGCCAGGGTGCTTTCGATTATCTTGTTGATGCCGGTATAGGTCCGCTCCGGCTTGTGCTGGCGGGCGAAGATAAGCAGCCTCTTCACAATGTCGGCGGCCCTCTTGGCACCGCTGTGGATAATCTCCACGTCCTTCCTCAAGTCTTCGGGCAGGTCCTTTTCCATCAGCAGCTCGGAGAAGCCGATCACACTGGTTAGTGGGTTGTTTATCTCGTGGGCGATGCCGGAGGCCATCTCGCCCACCGATGCCAGGCGGCTGGCCACCTGGGCCTTCCTCTCCATCTCCCGCTTCTCTGCCTCCGTCTTTTTCTGTTCGGTGATGTCGGTCACGTAGCCGTGATGGTACTTGACCGCTCCTTCGTCATCTCTGACCAGCATCGTGTGCTCATGCACCCACTTGATTTCACCATCCTTGGTCAGGATGCGGTACTCACCGATCAATATCCTCTGCCCCTTCCTCCGTTCGGCCCTTTCGTTTGCTTCAGCTATTCGAGGAAGGTCATCGGGATGTAACATATCCGCAAATAGGTGCTTACCATCCATCAGTTCTGCGGCGGTATAGCCCAGCAGGTCGTATACGTTGAGAGAGACGTAATCGATGGGCCAGCCGTAGGTGGCAATCCATCTGAAGACAACGGTAGGACCACTTACAAAAAGGTTTCTCTCCTGTTTCAGCTCATCTTCTGCCCTCTTACGATCGGTAATATCATGATATAAGACCTGGGTTTCGGGTTTATTGTCCCATACCACTTCTTTTCGGAATACCTCAAGATGGCGGACTTCCCTGTCCTTACGAATGATGCTTACAATATAGCCATCCGGGACAAATTCACCCAGTTTCCTCTTCCTCCGCCTTTCCCTATGCTCGGCATAGCTTGCAGGGGAATAGCGCTGTCTAATTGGAACAGTATTCAACTCCTCCATGCTATCGTAACCGTATATGTCCAGCAGTACCCTGTTAGTATAGAGAGTATCGCCATTCTCACTCACGATACGTATACCCAGAGGGGAATTGTCCAGAGAGTTGCGGAAGTTCTCCTGGGATATTTTCCGCTCGATAAGATTCCAGGTCTCATTAAGCAAAGAGGTTAGTGCATCGACATCCGAATCATCGTATTCGGATTCTTTATTGGCTACGGCAGCCACAGCAACTATTTTGCCTCCACTGAAAACAGGTATACTGAGGAAGCGTTTAATAGGAACATGACCTTCGGGGTATCCCTTTTTATGCTCTAAAGTGGCATCATAATCGTTAACTACTATAGGACGGCGTTGTCTTATCACTTCACCCCAGAGGCCTGCTTCGGCAATAGTATAATGCACAGGTTTTTCTTCAGTGGCACACTGCTCCATAGTCCCCTTAGACCATTTATGGATAGTCATCACACTTTCATCCGCATTCATCATGCCAATAAAAGCGAAGTGACTTTGCAGAGATATTTGGCTAGCCTCCAACATGCAATCCATATAATCGGATATGGATTTGGTTTCATCTTCTGCCATTCGATACAGTTCAAGGAGACTTTGCACATGTCTTGTATTTAGCAGGATTTTCTTCTCCGCCCGCTTGCGCTCGGTAATATCGCGGATAATGGCAATGACCACCGGATTCCCCTGATATACCGTATTATTAGCATGCACCTCTACGAAGATGTGATGTCCATCCCGACTCACTATGGTTGCTTCATAGGTCTCAGGAACCTTCTCACCGGACATCCTTCTGAGATGTCGTTCCATTAATATGGCTTTCTCTTCCGGGGGGGAGAAATCCACGAATTTTCGCCCTACTGCCTCTTCAGGCGCAAAGCCGGTCATCTTTGACATCTTCGTATTGATAAACCGGAGTATGCCATTCTCAATAATAATGATGCCATCATTACTATTCTCTACCAGAGATGAATACTTTGCCTCGGATTGCTTTATTACCTCCTCTGCCTGCTTACGGTCGGTGATGTCAGTATTAAAGCCGTACCAGACAATACTGCCATCGGTTTGAGCTTCGGGGACAGAGTGCCCCCAAAGGGTCCTAATACCTTTACCAGGGAGCTTTACTCGGTATTCGCACTCCCACGGCGTCATCTCCCGGGCGGATTGCTCGATAGAATCAGTTACTCTCTTAATATCCTCTGGCACGATGACCTTGGCAACGGGGGCAAAGCTTTCTTTTACGTCTTCCGGTGTACAGCCAAAAATACCCTTGATGGCATCGTTAGAGAAAGGTACGGAGTAAGTACCATCCGGCATTCTCTTGAATTGATAAAGCATACCGGGGACTTGAGAAGCAAAATACTTCAATTCGCGATTCTGTTGGGATATTTTAGCTTCAGTCAGAACGCGTTTGGTGATGTCAACCAACCCTCCATAGAGACGGAGACACTCTGGGCTTTTGGTGTCCGTAACACACTGGGCATAGGAAGCGACCCAAACAATCTCACCATTCTTGTGGCGGAGGCGCAGTTCACAGGTGGATGTCTGCCCTGGCCGGAGCCCGATAACGTTCTTGTCAAATAGTGGCATATCCTCATCTACTACCAGAAAGCGCCAGCAAGATTGTGCCTTGATCTCGCCAATTTTGTACCCCATGATGCGTTTTGTGGCGCCAGACAGCCAGTTGAACGAATAGGCCGCACCCTGCTTGCTCAGACAGGAATAAGTAATATCGGATGTTATGGATGAGACATGCCGGAACTTATCCTCACTATCGCGCAGATCATCCTCGGCTTTCTTGCGCTCGGTTACATTATCATCAATCACTAATATGGCTGGTTTTGCTTTCCAGGTTATTTTAGCTACATGCCTATCTAACCACTTAACTTCACCATTCTTGTTTATGATTCGGAATGAATAATAATCTGGAATATCCCCACCTTTTAGTCTTTCCGATAGATATTCTCGTACACTCTCCTTATCCTCAGGATGAATCAAACTAAAACTATCGATGGATTTAAGTTCGTCCGCTGAGTAACCAAGTAATATTTCAGTATAATGATTCGTGTATATGATCTTTCCATCTTGTACGAGTGATACAGCAATCGGAATATTCTCAATAAGAAGACGATATTTTTCCTCTGACTCCCTCAGTGCTTTACTCATATGGTTGCGTTCAATAGAATAGCGTATGACACGCCATAGTACTGTCCCATCTATCTCTCCCTTGAGCAGATAGTCCTGAGCACCATGGCTTAATGACGCGTAAGCAGTTGACTTGTCATTGAGACCGGTTAGGACCACGATGGGAGTCACCTGTGTACCCAGCCGCCTTATAGTTTCCAACCCTTGACTATCAGGTAGCCCCAGATCGAGAAGAATGACATCGAATTCCTGCCGGGATAAGTAATCCATCCCATCTGAAAGCCGTGCGGCTACCTCAAGGCTATATCGAGCCTCTTTCATCTCTGACAAGTACTCTTGTATCAGGCGGGCGTCACCAGGATTGTCCTCAATTAGCAGTATTCTGATCATTTCCACAGTCATTTTCGTCCATCGGGCGGAAGCTTGACGACGGTGAACCAGAAGTCCTCAATCGCCCTGACCACTTCCATGAACTGCCCGAAATCAACCGGCTTGGTTATGTAGCAGTTGGCATGAAGGTTATAGGATTTGATGATGTCCTCTTCATCTTTTGATATGGTTAGAATGACCACCGGGATGCGTTTCAGGTCAGGGTCTTCTTTTATTTCAGCCAGTACTTCCCGACCATCCTTCTTAGGAAGGTTTAAGTCGAGTAAAATCAGGTCAGGACGGACGGCATCGGCATACTTATCCTGACGCCGTAGGAAAGCCATGGCCTCAACACCATCATTGACTACATACATATTATTAGCCACCTTGGCGTCCTTGAGAGCTTCTTCTGCAAGACGCACGTCACCCGCGTTATCCTCCACCATTAGTATTTCAACCGTCTTACCTTTCTTTGCCTCAGTCACGGTATATTCGCCTCCTTCCCCTGTTCAATAATCGGCAGGGTAAAATAGAAAGTGCTGCCCTTGCCTAACTCGGATTCTATCCATATTTGGGGTCGGATGTCAATAACGGACACCAAACCTATCATGCTGCCAGCAGTCCTGCATGGTATCTCTGCTCATATACCACGGGTGACAGGAATCCAAGTCTTGCCTGTCGGCGTTGCCGTTTATAGAA
>JAQUQE010000080.1 GCA_028716225.1 Dehalococcoidales bacterium
GGGGCCAGGTGGTAGATATGAAGACCATCATAGACGGACGACGATATGACACCGAGCTGGCTACTCTGGTGGCCAGCTGGACGAACCACCACAACCGGGGGGACTTCCGGCGGGTCGAGGAGGACCTGTATCTGACGCCCTCGGGGGCGTGGTTCATCCACGGCGCGGGCGGACCGATGACCGAATACGCCGTACCATGCGGGGACGGCACGACCGGGAGCGAGCGGATCATCCCGCTCAGCGAGGGCGGGGCCTACGACTGGCTGGAGGAGCACGGTTTCACGGACCAGCTGGAGGAGCATTTCGCCGATCGAATCCAGGATGCTTAGCTCTACTGAAACCCCTTCTCTTTTTTTTCTGAAAGTCTGGATGGCAATCCCATCCAGGCCAGAGGTAGTAGGTATGAAAGAACCAAAGAACAAGACCGTAATCTGCGATCATTGCGGAGCGTTTGGCGGGGCCATCATAGATATTGGGTTCGACCCTGTGTTACAGGGGATGCGGTGCGCGTGCGGAGGCAAGTGGATATACGGACCCGATTTTGTGCCAGAGCCTCTAACCGAGGAGCAAGAAAGGGCCAGGGCTAAGAACATCAAGGAGCAGTACGAAGCCATGTTTAGCGAGGGTGGCCACGGAAGCGGGGCGTGCGCCAAATGTGGGTCAATGAACCTACACTACTCCAATCACGAAGTGGATGAGGATGAGCTAATCTACTACTACGAATGTGATGAGTGCGGGCATCATGGCACGGAGAGGTACCTACTGGGATACAATCGTTCCGATTAAACCCCTTCCTTTTTTCTCTGAATCCTGTCCAGGCAACCCCTAGGCGGGGCAGAGGTAGTATCGAGGGGGTAGAAAATGAACCAAACGGACCGCAAACTGATCGACGAATGGATAGAACGGCTTGAGTCTATCATGATCGAGGTCGAAGCGTTGCAAAGCGACCTAGAGGATCGGGCCGCGAACCTAGAAGAGCATTTCCCAGACAAAGCGGATAAGCTCATGGACGAAAGTATAGCCCTCTCCGACGCACGAGATAGCATCCAGGAAGCCATTGATTCCCTCATGGAGTCTCAAGAATGAACCCCATCCCAAACCCCCTTCTCTTTTTCTGAATCCCGGTCAGGCAGCCCCTGGGCGGGCAGAGGTAGTAGGTGAAAGAATGGGATATGAAATATACCAACAGGAGGCCAAAGTGGTACTCCCCAGGAAGAACGAACAGGCCTGTAGGGAAGCAATTGCCCTACACTACGACCTCCCGGTCGTAGGGAAGGAGATCGGCGACCTAATGAGGGAGCTACACGTCCCCTATCTCTGGTGGGAGCGTACGCATGACGTATATGACGATTTCACGTTCCTCCCAGGCACACAGTTGCACGAAGTGAAGGAGTTTCTCCAGGTCGTGGCTCCCTTCGTGGAAGAGGGTAGCCACGTCGATTACTTCGATGACTTCGGGGGCATCTTCCGCATGGTCGTTATCAACGGTCGGGTGGAAGAATGGGAGGCGAAGATAGTCTTCGTGCCACAGAGCGGGGACGTGAAGGATTTCAACCCCCACCCCTCCGATCCGGCGGAGCTGAGCTAATGCCAATAGACCGGAGCATCAGGGATTCTAAGGCCCAGGTCGAATGGGTGGACCTGAACCCCGAGCGGGAGAGGGGGCCCACCCAACAAACCATTTTGACCGAGACAGGGGGACGCCGATGGTAGCGATGAATAGAGCGTTGCAGCGGGAAACCATCGGGAAGCTCCTGGACCGGGCGGGGATCGCCAGGGATACAGTGGACATTGAGGCACATATCGACCCATCGTTGCACCTGAACGAGAACATCAGGAACATCAGCGACCTGGTGGGCAAACCGCTCACCAACGACCAGGTGGAAGAGGTCGAATACGCTGATGACGACTACATTGAAGAGGTCGAACAGGAAATGCTGGAGAACGGTATTGAGCTGATACTGGAAGCACTGGAACCAAATAGTATAATCGAGGAAGACCCTGAGGGTGATGAGTCTATGGAACCTGGAGAACGAGAGGAAGTAGAACGTGAAAACCGGGAGCACGAGTACGGAACGGACGAGATATTCCAGCAAATGGTCCAGAGACGGGACGTCCTGAGCTACCTGAGTGTCTGCATCGCCCCCGAGATCGTGGGCAAGCAGTACGACCAGGTCCGCAAGGGCGTGCTCCTGGCATTGGCCTCCCACGGCCAGACTGCCAAACGCTCCCGCATCCACGTACTCCTCGCCGGGCCACCCGGCACGGGGAAGACCGAAGTACTCCGTTGGCTCAAGTGGAGAATGGACGCGAAGTTCGTCGATGCACCACACACAACCAAGGTCGGCCTGGTCGGGGACGCTAGAGGAGAGGAGATAACCCCCGGCGTGCTCGCCCAATGCGACGGTCGCATACTCTGCATCGATGAGCTGGACAAGATGAGTCATCAGGACCAGTTCGGACTCCTCGAGGCGATGGAAGAGGGCGAGTACACCATCACCAAGGGTAAGCACTACATGCGCTTCCCCGCCAGGGTGGTGGTGATCGCCTCGGTCAACGACATTACGCAGGTCCACGCACCACTACTAGACCGCTTCGACTTCGTGTACACGCTGGAGCCACCGAGCCGGGAGGAGCGTGCAGAGCAAAGCGTGAGCCTGGTGAAGGCCTTCTTCGGGAAGCTGAAGGTACCTGGCCATATTGCGCTCTATGAATTCAAGGAATGGATTGCGGACTACGAGCCCCAGGTGAGGGACGGTCAAATGGAGCTTATCGAGGATACGATGAAAGCGTATATCAACATGACCAGCGCCAACATCACGGAGAAGTCGTACCGTGTCCTGGAGATGGGCATCCTCAGAACGGCCACCGCAATCGCTAAGCTACAGCGCAGGGAGATCGAGGCCAGCGACGTGGTCAAGGCCATAGAGCTTCGGGATGATACCCTGAACAGCCACGTCAGGAAGTACCTGGACAGTGTGGCAAAAGGTCTCCTCTAACCCCTTCTCCTTTTTTTATGTCATATGTGTCCGGCAACCAGCCATTCGAGTCGGCGACGACCCTTATCGGTGAGGGAATAGACACTCCGTACCCGCCCGGCCACCCGCTCCTTATCCCGGCGGAGGAGGGCCTGAACACGGTAGTAGTACAGGGAAGTGGCCACCGTGTTGTAATCGACCTTCAGGCGGTATGCGATCTCCGTGCTGCACACCCGCGGGTTGTTGGCGATGAAGCTGAGCACCTTCCGCATCAGCTCGTTCTTTGTGTGCCCGGTCAAGTCATCACGTCCAAAATGTAGTGCTTATCGGCCATCTCGCTCCTGATCTCCTCGAGGAGGGCGCTCTTGTCCCGGTACTCCCCGCTGATCCCCTCCATATGCCCGAGCCAGTAGTCTATCATCCATTGGGGCTTCTGGGCCCTGGACATCTCGGTCTCCACCGTCTTCCTGCCCGACTTGGCGGTCACATGGAGTCCCAGGTGGGAGCAGTAGGGCCTAAGGGACTTCGTGTACCACTCGTGCGGTCGGGCGTACTTCGGCATCTTCACCCTGACGTGCTTGACCCACTTTCTGATCGCAGGCTCCAGCTCCTCCGGGAAGGGCACGATCCTGAACCTTGTGTGGTTGAACTTGGCGGTCACGATGCTCATCAGCCCCCGGTCGAAGTCCACCGCGTTCTCTATCCCCGCATCGTTCAGGTGGATCCCCTTGACCTTGAAGGGCGTTGCCAGCTCCACCGGCCTGGCACCGAAGTAGAAGTGCACCAGGGTGGCCGAGTGCATGATGTCGTCTCTCTCGGTCGCCAGGAGCAGCATAGCTAGGGCGTCCTGAGTTAGGGACTCCGACCTCATGGGGCGGGGCACCTTCCGGTACTCGAGGCTCTCGATGCCCCTGCTCATGTTGTCGAGGAGGAGGAGCTGCGACACGTCGGTGACCTCCTCGTTCCTCCTTGCCCACTTGGCGAAGCTCTTCACGGCGGTGAGGAAGGTATTGGCGGACCTGGGGCTCTTGTAGGCGGTCATGTGCTCCTCCACCTGGGAGGGCCTCAGGTCGGCGAGGGTGATGGGGTACCTGCCCACCCTCTCGCAGAACCCGTTCAGAACGGAGGAGTAGGTGGCAGCGGTGGTGGGCTCCCTGTTCCGATCGAGGAAGCGATACCAATCCACGTTGGTTAGCATACTTAGGGGTATGTGCCTCGTTGATTAAAATCGTTTCGATTATTAAGCCGGGGAGGTCAAACTTTATAAGTCGGGGAGGGCGTTGTTCTCAGCATGGCGGTCGATACCCCGACGCTGATAGCGTTCTTTGGGATAATCCTGGGGGCCTTGATCTATACCCTGTTCAAATGGCAGGAGGCCGAGCAGAAGGCCGGAGAGGAGGTCAGGTTCGATTGGAAGTACCTACTGTCTATGGCAACCGACGTCATCATCTGGATGATGATCGTACTGTGGGTATTTTCTTCCTTCGAGATCCCCGAGGGCAGCCTACTGCAGATCTTCATCGCCAGCTTCTTCTTCGCTGCCATGACCATGCCCGTGGTCAACGTTCCGGTGGACTGGATGAGGAAGTGGCTCGAGAACAAAGGCCTT
>JAQUQE010000081.1 GCA_028716225.1 Dehalococcoidales bacterium
CGTACTCGGTCCCTACCACCTCCCGAACGACCTTCTTGATGCTCCTCTCCACCACTGTACCTGCCTCCAGCGATATGGGCTTGGAGCAGAACGGGCAGTAGCTTATCTTGTTGATGTCGTGGCAGTCATCAGACCCGTACCACTTGACGTGATGCAGGGCCGCTGAGGGCATGTGGTCACCATACTCCCCATCATCCAATATAATGTTCTCACCCCACTGGGCTTTCATGGTGTCGCAGCAGAACTCGACCCCCTCCTCCTCAAATTCCGCTTGATAGGTCGGGTTCCCATTCACGGCCACCAGGGGCTTGCTCATGTGGATGATGGTCTTGAAGACTATCCTCATGCCCTCTGGCCGAGGTACCAGCTCTTCCTTTCCCAGCCAGGGGAACTGGGCTCTGAATATCTTGGGGTTCAGCTCGCTCATATCATATCCTCCGTAACATGAACTCGTAGAACACGTCCTCTGGGATGTGTGCTAGGTTCGATTGTTTGGTGACCCTCGGGGCATCCCCGTCCAATGATTGTATCGTCTCCCATCCATCTACCTTCAGCTCATCCAGAGCAATCACGTTATAGCAGTAGAGATGGTGCTGTATATCGGTCCCATCATATCTCTTGGACGCTGCGAAAGTATGGACGAACACTAGGCTCTTCGTCACTCGACACATCTCGTTCAGAGCAGCACGGACCCCTTCCTTGTCTAAGTGCAGGAGCATGAGGAAGCACATGGTTATGTCGAACCACTTGTCCTTGAACGGCAGGTCACGAGCATCACCAATTATCCAAGTGGCCTCAGGATACAGTCCCCGAGCCTCTTGGATGTATGATGGAGTGATGTCCACCCCAGTGTAGTCCTCGATGAACTTGCGACAGTTCAGGAATCGATAATCACTGCCACCGGCGCATCCTACCTCCAACATCCTCATGCCAGGCACATAGTTCTCTGCGATGGTGTTCAATAAGAGGCCGTAGTGCCGAGGCTCATCGCGGGTGTTGAGCAGCTCCGCGTACCCAGGTGCATGCTTCTCCCAGGCCTCAGGGTCGTACTTTACTCTAAATTCCTGAGGAACCCGGCACTCTTCTTCGCTCAACCCTAATCCCCCCTCAAGCTCAACCTGCTCCTCCAGTCATCCTCGGCCACATACTCAATCTTTCTCGACGCCAACATTGCATCGGGGCCTAAGAGGTACCCGATGAACCCGAACTCGCTGCGGTCCTCCCCCTCGAACTCTATCGAATATCTAAACCTGGACCCCGGTTCCATTATCACTGGCTTGGGGATGATGAAATAATGGTCCCTCATCACCATGTTATTCATCTGCCAGAGTGGGAAGACATCATTGTTCGCAGTTATTTGCAGGCTCTTTAATTTCCTCTCGCTGCTAATATCATAGTAGCCTAAGAGCATAATGAGAAGTTTAGAATTGACAATAAAGTCCTCGGGCATGGGCTCCATCTCTCTGATGGAAGTTATACCGAACTCATTAGCTGTGGGGAGCATGCCACCGAACGGGCTGTTAAAATTCTGCTCGCATATCATTATTGATTTTATAATCCCTGCGAACGCACGATGGATGCACTGCATGTTGCGCATCCATTCCAAGTCCTTGTAGAACATAGGCGCGTATAGCTCGTAGTTCTCATCGGTCTGACGATACCTGACATGGAGCCTTCTCATGGTCAAGGATAACCCCAGATAATCAGGCATGGGCGGCGGCCACCCTTTCTTTTCTATCTCAAAGACCCTAGCCTCCAACCCATCGATTCTCTCTTCCATAAATTTAGTGTGACTGCCTATCGGCTTCAAAGTCAATCCAATTCCTCCTTCAATATCTCGATGACTCTCTTGGACGCGCCGGGCTTGCACATGAAATCCGCAATGGGCTCACGGTGCTTGTTCCTGACCCCGACCTGGAGATAAGGCACATTGAAGTATGCTGCCTCATAAAACATGCAACTCGAATTGCCAACAATTCTTTTCGCATTCTTCAGCCATCCCAGGAACTCCTTCCTCGGCATTCCTTTCAGATAGTTTACGTCCTTCGCATATTCCTCTACTAAATCCGAATTTACATCCCCATTAGGAGCCACCCAATAGACCACGTCATCCGACGCGATGGACTGGCAAAGGGATACAACCTCCTTTTCCACTTCCTTCCGGCTCAATAGCGATGGGGGGTTGTACAGCACCAGAGTGTAGTCCTTGACGCCATTCTCCACATATTCCATGTCATCGAAATGGGTCGCTCCCACCAGTTCGATACGCTTCCTCCATCCAATGCGCTGAGCCCACTTCTGGCTATCGGTCGTGCGCACGAACTGGTTGTAGTCGGCACAGAACAGATAGGTCGCATAGTTGGATATGACAAACCTATCGGCATCGTCATACGCACCGCCTGCAACGTCTCCTGCGAACAACTGCGCCACTGGTACGCTCATATGATATGCAGTATATGCCAGTGGGACCATCTCCGGTCGGTCAAAGGGGGCGAGCACGACATCGGGCTTGAACTCCTCAATCTCCGCGCCCAGCACAGTATTGATGAAGTTGTAGGAGAACAGGCTGGACTGATAGGCCGCACAGAAGTCCAGGACCTTGGCATCAACCCCCATGCTCTTAGCTATATCGAGAAAAGGCTGGAGCGGGCCATGCTCCGAGCGCGTGAAGAAAGCTGTCAGGAGCTTCATGCTACACCTCCCATTTGCCGAAGTAATGACCGCACTCTGGGCAGAAGAACAGAGTCTCTGCATGTCCCCCATGCTGCTGGACCACCATGGTCATCACTCCTGCCTTTCCCTCCCAGCCACACGAGGGGCAAGTGTGGTCGATGTCCAGGAACTGGTCCCTGTCGAGATTGTAGGCATTAGCAGATGCTTGGTGGCTTGAGAAGACGAATGCAATGGCACATGTGGTGAACACGATTAACAATATAAATGCCACGGCATAGATTATATTCCACCTTCTCTCTGATTCAAATGAGTAATCGAATTGGAAGGGGTCGGGCATCTAATCATCCTCCTCCTCGTTCACCAGCTTGTCCTTGCCCTTCCTTAGTGTCAGAGACATGGCCTCGTCATCTCCGCACCGCTCGTATGTGAGGAGTATGGAGTACCCTGCATCATCTGCATCGTCCGCCAGCTCCTCAAGCCTCTCAAAGAAATCTATCTTCTCTGTCCGAGCGTACAGCTCTTCCCGTGGCACCCCCTGTTTTACTATACCATCCTCGATGGCCTTCCGAACGTCACTAAACACCTTTGCAGAGCTGAACTGCTCCTGCCCATCCTCTGGGGCACCTGCAATCTCACAGATGCTCTTAGCCACGGCCTCGGCCACCTCGGGATTGTCTAGCTCATTAACGACACTTGGTAGGAAAAATTGAGGTGGCATCCTCTTGATTTCAGGCGCTTCTTCCTCAGGCTCCTCCTTCTCCTCTTCAGGGGCCTCGTCCTCATGCAACGCCTCTCCCACTCCGGGCCTATCGTTGACCACGCAATCCAGTAATGATGCGGCTGTCTCTTTCTCCTCGCCTGCCTTGCCCTTGCAGTAGCGCTTGTGCTTCTTGAGCTGATAGCACTTGGTCCCGCAGTCCGGGCAGGCCACCATTTTGTAGCCCGAGACCCCGTCCCCTTTCTTAATCACAGGTGTTTTGTCCTTATCGCTCATGTTCCTCTTCCTCCAGTAGCTTACTCCATTGTAGACCCTTTTAAGAGCCAGACCTCCTGAGTTCAAATCCTCCAGACAGGTCCTGATAATATCGATGTTCTGGCCCGTGAACCTCTGAACGTCTGCCGTTGTCTGCCCGGTGGAGTCGAACCTCTCGGGCTTGAGAGCGCCATACACCACCGCAACAGCAGGTGGCAGCTTTGAAATATCTATCCAACTCACCTCACCCTTGAGGAGTGCAAGGCCTGGGCGATGGAGAACTCGTAATCGGTGTTGATGTCGAAGGCCTCCTTCCAGTCCAGCGTGTACAGGAACGCATTAGGCGTCCACCACGTCCCATGCTCATCGAACGCTTTCTTCTTGCAGAAGTAGAAGGCCCCGCACGGCTGGAAATTGGGCGCTACCGCAATGACCGAGTCATAGTTCGTGGGAACAAAACCTCCAGTGAGGAGCGTTCTTGCCTCCATGAGCGATGAGATTTCGAGCATCGGTGACGTGGCTTGCATGAGACAGAAGTTATCGTCTGGGTATCTGTCCAGCACGGACTTCACCACTGCTTCGGATGTCACGTCATCGCCACACAGCTCCTTGTCGCGCATCATGACCTCCACCTTGACATCGGGAGGCAGGTACTTCTTCACATCCTCATAGTCGGTGTTGAGCACAATCTTGGAATTGAGATATGAGGCCTTGCTCACACAAGTATGCAAGATGCTCCTGCCAACCACGGTGAAGGGTCTGATGTTCTTGTTGACGCAACGCTTTGAACCTTTCCGGGCCAATATGATGACTAACACTAATCCTCCCCCATTGAGTTGTGTGCCAACCAATAATTCTGACCAGGTGAGAGGGTCGGTGGCTTACTCGTCTCCCTCTCCAACTGCTCATAGCACTT
>JAQUQE010000082.1 GCA_028716225.1 Dehalococcoidales bacterium
ACTTGTCCATCATCTCTCCCCCTCTTTACTCGGGGCGGGTAGCCCCTCGACTACCCGCCGCCTCGCTCCGCTCATGCCTAGATCCCCGCAGGGTCAGGGTTGCGCCTAGGCGCAGGTGTTGGGCCACCCGTGATTTTGGTGGCGCTTGGCTGGTCGGGACCGAGAACGTCTAGTTGCGCCTCGTCGAAGTGCTGCGGCTCCTGCGGTATGCCGTCCTTTAGCTGCTGACTCTGGACGCCGACGCGGGCGCAGCCGTTCAGCCATTCCGTGCGGCAGACAGCGATACCCCGATAATGCGTAATGCGGTCCTTCACGAGATCACCGAGTTTGATTCTCATGACTGATCCTCGCTTTTCGCGCTTGATTTGTCTAACTCAATCGCATCCTCCAGTCCGCGCAGGACCACATACTCGCAGCCCAGCGCCTCCAGCGCGTCAAGGTCGGCCCGAATCGCATCCAGGTCCAGCATCAGGGGGCCTCCCTCACGAATCGCTTGAGCACCTCTGCCATGTCCGCATCGGTGTAGCCAGCGACCGCTTGCCACCGTTCCAAGTCCACGGCGTTCTTCGCAACGCTCACTCCTAGGTCCGTGGTCTGGACGATGGTGGTCAAGCCGTTGTCCTCGCCGTAGGTCAGGTGAACCATGTCGGCGTACTTCATGTGCTCGCGGATGAGGCCAGCTAGCTCATCGCGCAGGGCGTCAAACGCGTCGCTGGTATCCCAGCCCTCCTTGCTGCCATCTGGCAGAAGCGCGACGGTCCAATAGCCATTCATGCACTCCGGCGAAATGACCACTAGTCGCTTTTGCTCGTCGGGCAACGCCTCCCGCCATGCCTCGAAAATCGGGCGCGACGCAGACCCAAAGGTCGTTGCGATTAGCAAGCTGTGCTTGTTGTAACCCATTAGGGTGTCCCTCCGTGCATCTTCCATCCATCAGGCTTGTCGTTACCCGTGCCCATCATTTCCCTCTCCTCCATTCCCACAACCCCCAGACCGCCAAGCCGACATACACTAAGAACAGCAGGCTTTGCGCGTAGGCACCAATGTAGAAGTCATAAATGCACCATGCACTATTCGTGCATAACCATACAAGGAAGCACCAGCGTTGTTTTTTGATATTGGCAACGGTGCCGATAATCGAAAGAGCCGTCAAGCCCCAGGTCCAGTGCATTCAAACCCTCCTAGAGCGCGGGGAGTGTTACGCGCAGGCCCTGGAGGAGCGGAGAGGCACGAAATTGCTCAGTGAGGGCCTTTGCGACTTCTTCCCGGGTGAGACATTGAGAATTAGACACTTGGCGGGTCTCCTTTCTTTGCTTGCGCGTCCCGAAGTTGAGTAACATCGTGTTCGAGCTTCTGTAGGCGTTCTTTCATACACTCGAGCAGCCCCTTAACCTTGCCGGGGGACAACCCAATGTCTTGCAGCAACGACAGGGTTTCTAACACTGATTCACATTCCTTGTCCAACAGACTAACGTAGTTGTTGATCCGCTCTAGGACTTCGGCATCCTCCTTGGCGAACCAGTACCCCCGTAGCGTGATTACCGGAGAATCCCCGGCAAGCCTAACCCGGGGTTGTAGGGGAAGAACCGGCGAGCCGAATTCCAGACGGCGAAGCAGCTTCTGTACAGTACGATTGGCAAGCAAAACATCGGTTTCTCCGCCAACGAATGCGGGAAACTCCAGGATCGCTTCGTAACTCTGGGACTGCGCATCGTGACATCCTTCCTGATTCAGAACATTCCTCACGATTCGCTGAACCGTGACATACTTCCCCACTCGGGTTCCCCCCTTGTCTCTTCAACAATTAGTGAAACCGTGTGTTGTTCATCCCCACCCTAACAGATATACATCCCAGAAGTCAATACTCTATTGACAAATTTGGGGCGGTTGGCGTATAGTATGGGATGGAGGGGAGGCCGCAGAACAGTTCAGTGCCGGCGTTAGGAGGCCGTTTAGATATCTAACCCTGTCTCCCTTTTCGTCAGCATAGCATCCCAGCTATTGCATGGCGTATCCCCGATTTGGTATAGTAGCTGCTGAGGGGTGTTTCAATGGCCCGACAACGATTCATCTACCCGGATTTTTGGTCGGACGAGGATATAGCCGAACTGACGCCCACTGAGCGCTTGTTCTTCATCGGCTGTTTCTCTAATGCGGACGATGAAGGAAGGCTGTTGGGCAATCCGCCTTTCCTCCGAAGTACGATTTTCCCCTATGACGATTTCACGCTTGAACAGATTGTGGAAATGCGCGATCATGTCCTTCGGAAATGCAGGAATCTAATGCTCTATGAATACCGGGGACGCGAATATCTTGCGTTTCTGAAGTGGCGCGACTATCAGCATCCGCGTTACCCCAAGCCCTCCAAACTACCGCCACCACCCGACAACCCTACGGAACCGCAGCTACCCGACGACAATCAAGATGGTGACCAAGCAGTTACCATCCCGCAACCAAATGGTAACCAAGACAGTAACCACGCAGACACCGCGTCGCAACCAAGTGGTAACCAAGACAGTAACCGCGTGGACACCACAACAGCACTACGGGTTGGGTTGGGTTGGGTTGGGAAGGGTAGTAGTAGTACTAGTACTAGCGCTATCGTCAAATTCTGGCAGGACAACCGCTTCGGCATGATAACCCCCGTGATTCTTGATCGCCTCAAAGCCTACATCGAGGATGATGGCTTGCAAGCGGATTTGGTCCTCTGGGCGCTGGAGCAAGCAGTCGCTTCTGGCCCTGAGAAACAGAACCTGCGCTATGTTCGGGGCATTTTGGACCGTTGTCGGCGGCAGGGAATTCGGACTCGCGAGGAAGCCGAAGCCGCCGGGAAACGAAGACAACGCGACGGACCCAAGGAACCCGAAATCATCATCGAGGAGCGACCTGAATGAGCAATCTTGCGCCGCAACTGGAAGTCATTCGTCAGAGCCTGGGCGGTGAACGCCCCGATCTGGAGTTGTGGTGGAGAGACCCGGAGGCCAAGCAATGGCGGACCTTAGCCAAGCTGTTCTCACATCTGCGCTTCGGGCCGCCATCGCGGGATTGGATATGGGCTCATATCTGGGACTGCGACCAGATGCTCGACGAGTGGTCAGTCTGTCAGCGTTGCCGCGCTAAGGAGAAGTACGCCGAGTATGGTGGCTACAGGGATTGCTGGCTGGAGTACGAACCCGGCGCAGGCATCGAGCGGGGTTCTCGTAACCACTATCTGGACCTAAAGGAACACAAAGAGGAAGGACGGGTTATCTGGGAGTTTGTCAAACGGCGGTGCCGGGACTGGGACCAGCGGCAGCATGAAATAGCGCAGAGGCTGGGCCGTTATCGAAATCTGGGCGGCGGGTTGCGCGGCGTAGAGGTGGAGCAGAAATGACCCCCACCGAACTCCGCCACGCCCGCGAAGCCCGCGCCGTGCTGGAAGAATACGGGGTCTACCCGACCCTCCGCGCAGTGCGCGAATCACTGGCGTATACCCTCGCCGAACTCGCATCCGTACTTGGCGTCGCGTATTCAACGCTGAGCGGATACGAGCTTGGTTATCGGCCCGTGCCCGACGAGGTGCGCGAACGTCTGTTTGAGTTCTGCGGCTCCTGGATTGGCCCGGGCAAACAACCCGTGCCCGACCATGAGCCCGGCAGAGAATCGGCTGATGTCGCGCGAATGCGCCTCGGGACGCTGACGCTAGGCGCGAGCCTAAAGGCACAGGGCCGACCTGTGGACTGGGAGACCTGCATCGCGGCGGCCGTGCGTTTTGACAAGTACGGATGGCCGTGGGATCAGAGGAGGGAGATAGCATCGTGAACCTCTACCATACCATCCTCATTGACCCGCCCTGGCTCGAACGTGGTGGCGGTCGCATCAAGCGTGGCGCCGACAGACACTACCCTCTCCTCAAAACACCCGACATCGTGCGTGTGATCCGTGAGAGCGGCGTCTTCACACCCGCCGAGGATTGTCACCTGTACCTGTGGACGACAAACAACTTCCTGCAAGACGGTCTGTGGGTAGTGGAGCAGCTCGGGTTTCGCTACATCACCACGATCACCTGGGCGAAGGACCGCTTCGGCCTAGGCCAATATTTTCGCGGAATGACCGAACACATGCTGTTTGGTGTCCGTGGCAGGCTGGCAGCGGTAGAGAAGGGCGTAACCCTCATAACCGCCCCGCGCCGCAAGCACAGCCAGAAGCCAGGGGAGAGTTACGAGTTGATCGAGCGTGTCAGTCCACCGCCGAGGCTGGAGATGTTCGCGAGGGTTAGACGCCCGGAATGGGACACCTGGGGGAATGAGGTTCTCGAACCCAGCTTATTTGAGGAGGAGGTATCATGACGGACAACGACCATGCCTGAACCAATCAAGTTTACTGTTTACGGCGAACCCGTTGCCCAGGGGCGTCCGAGGCTAACGACCATTGCTGGGCGTGCGAGAGCGTTTGACCCGAGAAAGAGCCGTGACTACAAGCAACTCG
>JAQUQE010000083.1 GCA_028716225.1 Dehalococcoidales bacterium
AAAATCCGGCGTCACGTTTGATCAAATATGCTGGGAGGTCATTAACCTGATCCCCAAAGCCTGGAAGTATTCTGGCATTGCCTGCGGTGAGATTATCCTCAAGGGAAAGGTTTTCAGAACAGATAATGACCAGGACACTAGATGGAATCTTTCCTCAGATATAAAGATGCACGGGATAAAGGTTGGTGTTATCAAGGTATCGTATTTAGAAAAATGCCCAAAGCTTGATGAAGGACCATTCCGAACAGAAGAGAGGCTATTGCTGGATGTCGTTGCCGAGCGGTTGGGAAAAGCTGTCGAACAGCAGGAGACACGACAGATTATGGAACGGAGTGAGCATTGGTATCACCTCTTGGCCGACAACGTTTCCGATGTTATCTGGACAGCAACCATGGATTTGAAGTTTACCTACTTCAGCCCTTCTGTTACGAGGATGAGAGGTCATACGGTTGAAGAAGCCATGGCGGAGACATTGGAAAAGATGTTGACGCCGACATCCTATATAATCGCAATGAGCGTTTTGGAGGAAGAGCTGTTGATAGAGGCTAATCCCCATAAAGACCTGAACCGGTCGCGTGTGTTGGAACTTGAGGAGTATCGTAAAGACGGCTCCTCCATCTGGGTTGAGATTAAAATGAGTTTCCTACGGGACCAGGGCGGGAAGGCTGTAGGAATTCTTGGTGTCACGCGAGATATCACGAAACGGAAGCTGGCAGAGGAAACCATCCGTCAACTAGCCTACTATGACACGATTACTGGCCTGCCCAACCGCACACTGCTATATGACCGTATTAATATGGCAATAGCTCAGGCCGAACGGAACCGGGAAATGCTTGCCGTACTGGTGCTGGATTTGGATAGATTTAAGGATATCAATGATAGATTTGGACACGAAGTAGGGGATTGTCTCCTTAAGCATGTCGGCACACGAATAACAGATATCCTGCGTAAAACTGATACCGCTGCTCGAATGGGGGGCGACGAGTTTGTGATCCTTTTACTAAGCTTGACCAAGGTAGAATATGTGAGCACAATCGCAGAAAAAATTACGGAGGCTTTTCGTCAGCCATTTGTGATAGATGGCCAAGAAGTGATATGCACAGCCAGTATTGGAATTGCGACATATCCGCATGATGGTCAAGATGTCGATGGGTTAATCAAGAATGCTGATATGGCTATGTATCGTGCTAAGGAGCGAGGCAGAAATAGATACGAATTCTCCATAAAAGCGCACTAGGGCTTGTACCAAAATGAAACAATACTAATTAGTAACATCCGGCTTAGCATATGGTTTACGGATAGAAAAGATTCTGAGTGTCATCTGCCCTACTTATCTAAGATAGGGCATTAATAGTCAACCTGTCACACATCGTATATGACGGGAAGTCTCACTCTTAACATCCGCCAAATATTCAGAGTTGCTAAAGGCTTTTGCATTTATCCAAACGCTTTAGATTAGCTCATGGAGCTTACCCTGGGATATCCTATTGCCCACTAATACGTTTATTATATTTGGAACATATGTGAGAGAAGGGGGTTCAGTTATGGGTAAAAGAATTACAGTCATTGCGGTTACTCTGCTGACAACTGCAATATTGTTGGCAGGATGTATCAGTCAACAACCGGCTGAACCTACAATCGCAGTTAAGGACGCAGCTGGGGCCAGGGATGCTTCGTTGTCATATATTCATTCTGCCGGAGGGAATGAGGCTCCTTCCCCCGGGGGTGACTGGAGCACGGAGGATATTACCCCGGATCTACTGGGTATTACCGCCTGGCAATTCACAAAGGATGATTGGACGGTTACTGTTACCTATCCCGTAGTAGCACCTGAGAACATAATATATACCGTGGTGGTAGAGAGCCAGGGAAACGGCTGGTATTGGAAAGGGACTGTTACGCCATCCGGAAATGTCTCTGAAATAATCCCATTCGGTAGATTTAGTGAAGAAAGAAGCATGGAAATAGCCAGGGAATTTCTTATCGCCAGCCCAACCTTTAGTTTTGACGGCATCGAAGAAAGCCTGGAATTAATAGAGACCCTTTATCCCGAGATCGAGTTTGCCCGGCAGTTCATTTTTGAGTTTGACTGCCGTCATCCCGGATACGGTGATAGAACCGGTGAAATACTGGCTCAGGTGATCACACACCACCAGGCCTCTATTGCTATAGAGAGGTATCAGGTTGTATCGGCTATAATGGATGAAGAGTGGGATATGATCCAACAAAAGCAAATCGATTCCTCACCACCTCCACCAGCGCCAGTACCGGCTGCGCCAAACGACAGCGTCGTAACAGCCAAGGTTATTGATATCATAAATACTTCCGGAGATTTTCCCTGGGAGATGTTAGTTGAGATTGAATCTTCAGAAGATGTCCCGGGATACATTAACGCTACAGCACACCTGATCGGGGAGCAGATCACATTAAAGACCATGGAGGACTTATCTGATATCGAGAGAGACCAGGTAATTGCTGCCAATGTGAAATTAGAGGGGGATGAGAGAATAAGATTCTACTCGGCGTCGAATATAGAATAGACAGATTCCCATAGTGACCAAAATAAAGGGGGCCCAGGAGTATATTTCCTGGCCCCCCTTTGCCTGTTAACCAGATTCCCTTAAAACTCAAACAGCTCCGGCTGTTCGGATTTCCTTTGTTCCTCAGCTTCATCCCGTTCTATTCGTCTATCCGCTCTCGCCCGTTCCTGTCTCACCTTGACCCGCTGACGGTATATCCAGTCCTTTAGTCTCTTAAGCTCAGCCATCTGGTAGTCATCAAGGCTCTCTACCCGGATATCCTCCGGCATCTGGCCACCTTTATGCCTGGTATAGGTTTTGGTAGAGACGTAAAGATAGATCCGGCTCCAGTCGTGGTCCATCGGGAAACTCAGCCCGGCGGTGTAGAGATAGGCGCAGGCCTCGGCATCGGTACCGGTTTCATCTTCCCCCTTAGAGGCCCTGATACCCATCTCCAGCCTGTCCATCGTGATGGCTCCCTTAATCCAGTCGGGTAAGGTCTCTCCCCACCCTCCAGGGAATACCAGAATCGGGTCGGTGAATATCCCTACGATATCACTTACCATAGAATCTCCTGTTTTTGGCACAATAACCCTCCTTCATTTGGTCGTTTTTAACCTATATATTCTGTTCTGCTAACCGACCAGTACCGGCTGCCGGCCGTAGCTGGCGGTTCGCCTCTCCGCTTCTACGGCTCCGTCGGGTAAATCGCTACGGACAGCCTTGATTGCCGACTTGATGTAGTCTATCCGATCGATGTCGCAAACAAGGTGCACCAGACGCTGGTCGAGATACTGGGGCAGGTTAGGTATGTTCCGGGCTTCGTTAGCCACAATCCTGGCCTGCGCAAGCGGTTCGGCGGCCTGGTTTACAAACTCCTCCACCATGTCCATCGCCTCGCTTACCAGTAGCGCGCTCCACTTAATGGGCACAAATAACCCTCCTCTCTTTAGATTTGCCCCTTACCACGCATAGACAGAGGGAGTATCACTCCCACGCACTGGGGGAGTAATACCCCCTTGTTACAAAAAAAGAGCACAAAAAGGGTGCTTCACAACACCCTCTTTGTGCGTGTCTTTTTGAGTTCAAGCGTTCAATTTCAGGCTACAGCGACTGGCTCTCTTACCTTGCCCTTTCGCTTCGCTTTCGGCTTTGTCTCAGCTTCAGCTAGAGGCTCGGCTACCTCTACCTCTACCTCTGGCTCGGTAACCTCTGGCTCGGCTTCTGTTACCTCATCGGCTACCCCTTCGCTCTCGGCTTCGGCTTCTGGCTTGCCTTCGGCTTTCGGTGTGTGCTCACTGGTAAGCATCGGCATTACCACCAGCTTATAGCCATTAGTGGTAAAGAGGACTGGCGACTTGCCATCGGTGAGCTTTAACTCTGGCATACCGCCACAGGCTTTTAACGCTTCGGCAAGGTAACCGCCGTCTAGCCTCACCCTGTTAGCCTCGCCCTCAACATCGGCTGGCATTGTGGCTTGCCCCTTATCATCGGGATTAGCCAGCACCATAACGCCGTTATCAAGGGTAATGTCTATCGGGTAAGACTTGCTGTCGGCCAGTGCTCTCAGTGTGCCGATTGCCTTACCTGCCTCAACAGTGTCGAAGTGAGCGGTGGTCTTAGCCTCGGTCGGGATTAGCTTCTCCCAGTCGGGGAACTTGCCGTCGTCGCTAACCCATTGATAGCGGATTAGCTCGGTGTCAATGGTGAGCGTCTTGATGTCCTCACCCCCAAAGCTAACCCTCGCTCTATTGGCGCTCCGTAAGGCATTGGCTATTCCTGCTAGCTCTTCACGGCTTATCAGGACTTCGCCCTCTCCGTCATAGTCAAGGCTTACTACCGCCAGTCTAAAGCCGTCGGCGCTTACCAGCGTGAGCTT
>JAQUQE010000084.1 GCA_028716225.1 Dehalococcoidales bacterium
GGGCCGAGGGAAGTGCTGATATGGCATACAAATACGTTCCCCTAGGTTCCCGCGGCAGGCGTAGGAAGACCAAGCTCAAAGGTCGCAAGTGCAAGACGTCCAAGGGCTTTAGCAACTGCATGTCCCGACAGCTCAAGGGCAAGAAGTGCCATGGAAGCTGCAAGCCGAAGTTCAAGAAGGCCGCACAGTATTGCAGAAAGCACTGCTGAGGTGATTGCATGTCAAACCCGAGTGGTATTGGATGTGAGTGCAAAAGACATGCCAAACATACCTACAAAGGTGAGACCATCGTCTTCGCCTATGACTGCGATTGCATCAAATACAGTAGCGGCTCAACAAACGGCAAAAAGATGAAAGGGAAACAGCATATGGTCAACATATCATTTCCCACCAAATCTCAGATAAAAATCAAGAAAGGCAGGTGAACCTCGTGAAGGTGCGCCTCAAGAAGTGCGCTCTCAAGTGCAAGTATGGCAAGAAAAAGGGCAAGTGCGGCTGCAAGAAGAAGCCTGGAAAGAAAAAGTAAACCCCTTCCTAACTTTTATTCATTTCGTCCTCGATGAGTTCATCGATTTGCCCTTCCCTGCACTTTCGGTACTTGCCACTGGAGTCCTTGATGACGCACGCCGGGACGTATTTGAACTTGAAGTCCTTGTCCAATTCCTTACCCAGCTCCGACTCGATGGGAATCTCCTTGATTTCTCCATCCTCCAATGGCCTCTTCAGCAGCTTCTTCACTTCAGCGCAACCTGAGCAACCCCGCTCGCTGACCAAACAAATCTGCTCCTCATCGCTCACGATTTCATCCTCTGCACAATATCGACCCCATCTTTTATAATGTCGACTATCTCCCCTCTCGGGCAGTTGAGCCAGGATGGCAGCACGATAATCCTGGAGGCGATGTCCTCGGTGATGGGGAGCTTGCCCGCCCAATCGTAGCCTGAGGTCTGGAGGTGCGTCGGCTTGTAGTAGGCCTTGACCTCCAGGCCCTGGGAGATAGCGTAGTCGTACAGGCCATCCCTCTGCTTCTTCGTGTCGACGAGCATGCCGATGACCTGGTGGTTGCTCTCCCCCTGTTGGAACTGGAAGCTGGGGAAGTGGGACTTATAATAATCATACGTCCCCTTCTTCCATTCCAGTATCTCAGGCAACTTCTTCAGGTTCTCCAACGCGATGATGGCGTGCGGTTCGGATAGCCGGGAGATGAGGTCCCGCGTCATGGTGTACGCCTTCCCAAACTTGGGGGAGTTTGTCAGTATGATTCCACCTTCACACCCAGTGATGAGCTTGGACGGCGATAAGGAGAGCACCGAGGCCATGCCGATGTGCCTGAACCTCTGCCCCAACGAATGCGCTCGGTCGTAGAATATGGGCACGGGGGACTGGGCGGCGAACTGAGTGCCGAACGTGTCGACCGCTAACGCGAACGCCGGTCCCTTGCCCATGGGATACTCTTTGACACACCATGAGTCGTAGTCGATGTCCATGTAGTACACCGGGCAGCCCTGGGCGTTGATGGCGGCGATGGTGGAGTTCCAGGTGAACGACGAGGTGAACCCGATGACCATCTGGTCCCTGGACTCCTTTATCCTCCGGTCCCTCTCTCCAAGCATGGCGACCTGCGCACCGGCCAAAGCGGCTATCAGGCCTTGCGAGCAGGACGAGCACGTAATGGCCATGTCCGCTCCACTAATCTTGGCCACCTTCTCTTCCAATTTCCTGTTGTACTCCCCGTTGGACAAGTGCCCGTTGAGCAGCACTTCCTTGATGGCACCTGAAGCAGCTTCTGCGGAAGCCTCACTCATAGCTGGATTTGCGAACGGTATCCTGAACTCGTTCATACCCTTCCCTCCTTCTTCCACCACTTCACGAAGTTGACGTAACCGTAGACCTTGGCATCTTTCGCGTTCTTGCAGGCCTGCTTGCGCAGCCTGCCCTTATGCTTAATCCTGTGTACCTGGCAGTATACCATGTTCATTCCTCGTGCATGTGCGTGAAGTCTATTCCACTTATCGTGCAATAGTTAGTTGGGTGAAAAGGCATCTCCCCTTCAGGCACTCCCCGTATCCTGACCTGGGTTTTCCCCTCAGGCGAAAGCTCTGCGATGACCGATTGCCCATCCTGCATAGTGACGGGGCCATGCATCCAATAATCTCCAGGCCTGAGGTTTACGGTACCGCCTGGACCCACGTATGCCAATGCTTCTCCTATGCCTGGGTCCTGTGGTCCGATTTCCATCGTTCTCGCCAACTCCACTTTTTTCCCACAGCGAGGGCAATATGTAATCTCTAGCGTTCCATATTCCCCGTCGCTCATATCGAGAAGTATCTTACCATCTCTCTCGAACACCATATGAGTACGGCCATAGTTTCCAGTTATTCTTCCGCTTTCCAACTCACCCATACCTTCACAGCATGTCTTTATTTTCAATCCACCACTCTCCTCTTGATGTAGTTGACGCATTTGGGTATATTATCGACCATCCTGATAGATATGCCGGAGATGCATATGCACTTGTTCAACCAATTGTTCTCACAGTCCTGTGCATCACAATCCCTGACGCCTACGGCAGAGTACATAAAATTGGGGGATAGATGCACAACAGGCAGCTCCATGCCCTTGACATGTGTAGCATCGTCATTCTCATAGTTCTCGTTCATGTGGGCACCACTTCCCTCTTCATCTCTCTCTTTATCCTGTGTCCGTCCGCATACCTAATCTCCCACGGCTCTAACTTGTCATCCGGTCCGAAGACGCTCTTTAAGGCCAGGACCGCCCCCTCGGGAACATGGGCACCGGGTAGGAGTATGGACTTGGAGCCGACGAAGGCATGAGGACCGATAGATATGTCCTCTGTTCTGATGCATCGCTCCTTATCCCTGCAAAAATCGGACATGTTGCCCCACGCCGTATCGGACGAGGTGAGCACCAAGACGTCATAGCCTAGCACAGAATAAGCGCCCATGGTCAATGAGCCTCTTCCCGCTACTATACAACGCGCATTGATGTGCGAGCCGATAGCCATTTTTAAAAGCGGGGTGAATATATATGCTCCGGTGCCGATGAACGATTGCTCGTGCCCCTCTATCTTGGTCCGAGGGGAGATGGTCACGCCGTCGTATATCTTGGTCATTTCATCCCTCAATCCTTTGGATATTCCTCCACAATGACAATCAGCATGATTTTGGAGCCTTCGGGGATTCCGGCGAACCACTCGTAGTCCCCCCTCTTGAGGTCGCGTCCATCGCGCAGAAAATGGCCATAGGGTTGATTGTCCTGAAGCTTACCCCTGAATATTCGGGCTCGTGAGCATTCGCTGCACCCATCTATGTAATCCACACTCATCTCCTCCTCCGTCAATCCAATTCCTCCTTCAGAACTTCAATGACTCTCTTTGATGCGCCGGGCTTGCACATGAAATCCGCAATGGGCTCACGGTGCTTGTTCCTGACCCCGACCTGATGATAAGGCACATTGAAGTATGCTGCCTCATAAAACATGCAACTCGAATTGCCAATGATGCTTTTCGCACCCTTCAAGTATCCTAAGAACTCAGGTCTCGGCATATTCTTGAATAGGTTTGCGTTATTCGCATATTCTTCCACGAGGTCCGAGTTCTCATCCCCATTGGGTGCAATCCACACCACATTCTCTTCATAACCTATCATTGAGACTAGCTTGTCCAACTCAGCTTTTACTTCCTTCCTTGAAAGCATGGAAGGCGGATTATAAAGCACGAGAACATAATCTCTAAACCGTGACTGAGGCATAGACTCCATGTTATCAAAATGGGTCGCGCCTACCAGCTCGATGCGCTTCTTCCATCCAATGCGCTGAGCCCACTTCTGGCTATCGGTCGTGCGCACGAACTGGTTGTAGTCGGCACAGAACAGATAGGTCGCATAGTTGGATATGACAAACCTATCGGCATCGTCATACGCACCGCCTGCAACGTCTCCTGCGAACAACTGTGCCACTGAAAAATCGTTATGATAGGCGGCATAGGCTACCTCTACCATCTCCGGCCTATCGAATGGGCAGAGGACCACATCTGGCTCAAGACAATGCATGTCCTCAGCATACCACTTACGGCCATTTACATCAGTGTAGTCCATGGCCCATACGTCCACACCCATCTCCTCGGCCACCTTAATGAACGGCTGGAGCGGACCGTATTCCGAGCGCGTGAAGAAGTAAGTCAGGAGCTTCATGGGTCCTCCTCCTCGTTCACCAGCTTGTCCTTACCCTTCCTCAGTGTCAGAGACATGGTCTCGTCATCTCCGCAGCGCTCATATATGAGCAGTATGGTGTACCCTGCATCATCTGCATCGTCCGCCAGCT
>JAQUQE010000085.1 GCA_028716225.1 Dehalococcoidales bacterium
ACCGAATACGCTTCAGTCTCAAGTCCGGCATGACTGTATACGAAGGGAAAACGATCTTCTGGTGCGAGTGCGCAGCCAAGAATACTTCGGCATGGACACCCCTTTTCATGTCCTCCAACGTGTTGGCTTTGCCGCCCATCCTCCGAGATCCGGTAAAGCCATGCAGCATAAATACAGTGTAGACGTTTCTGTTTCTCTCCCCCTTGGCCCGGTCATACCCGACGGATAAGAACATATAGATCCCGTCAGGGTCGTAAACGCTTGGTATTCCAAGCATGGAAGTCAGGTATTCGCCGACGTATTCGTCGGTTTGGCGGGTGCTTCGCGCCTCGTGATTTCCGTCTAGATAGGCGAGGATCTTCCCGGCCCGGGCCAGAGGTTCTAGGAATTTCAAAGCAAGCTCCTTCTGCTGCTTCGGCCTCAAAGATCCGTACGTATCACCAATGCTGTCAGTTATGGCATTGTCTATTACGTCACCCAAGATCACGCAATACGCTTCAGGACGATCCAAGATCCATTGCCTGTAGCCTAGGAATTTGTCTTCGTTGAATTCTGCTCCAATGTGTAAGTCAGATAGGGGTATGAGATACGCTTTTTCGGTTTCCATGCCTAAGTCATGCTTGATAACCTTGAGCTTCGGGAGTTCCAAGTGTCACCCCCTTCTCCCCTGCCTAAAGGGGCGCCCCCCTTATGCCTAATAACCTTTAAATTGCTTGCACGAAAGGAAGTTCTTTGCACTGAAAACCCGCCGCCTGCTTATGCCCCCCGCCGCCGTATTTTTTAGCAATTTCCGAACAATCAATGTCTTTTGTGGTGTAAATAGAAACCGTCCATTGCTTGCCGTCAAAATAAAATGGGAGCATTAAGTCGTAGTCCTCTTGGACTGAATCAAATAGCTGGGAATTGACAAGCCCGGCGTTACAGGCAACGGCCTTGTGCCCTTCAAATTCCGTGAAAAAGGCGAGTGACTTAATCAAGTCTTTGTAATAATTGGTGCGGTAAAGTACGGCGATCTCGCCATCTTTGATAAGACTACGGATACTGCTTGCGGAGTTTAGCCAGTTAATCCAATTATCATCTCCCGGCCTTGTTTCGTATAAACGGATTCCTGCTTGCAGATTCCGGGTATCATCTCCAAATTTAAACTTCCAAATATCATAATCCCCTATCAGATCTACAATAAAGGGCATTATTCCATCCGGGTAAAAATAATCCCAAGTTAAAACGCACCCCGCCACGCCATCTTTTCTAATTCCCGCTATATCCAGATCGCCATGCCGTTCAATGGCTGTTTTGTGATGGTCAATCCAAACTAAGTTGTCGGTTATTTGAAGCAGTTTTTCAAATTCGCCCGGTTTCTGAAGTGAAAAGTCCACAATTACGACCGTTTCGCCCGGTTTTATTCTGGAAAAGGGAAAATCATCTTTATAGTCAATGGAAATAAATTCGCACTCTTCCCCCGTTGCCTTGGTAAAATCCCTATCCCGCTTGTAAAATTTATAAACTATCGCCCCGGCACACTTTCCGTCCATATCATTGTGATAAAAACATTTCATTTTCAATACCCCCTGCCTTGAATTTGGTATGTCAACCGCCTTGGCGGGTATTCGCGGGGGGCTTTCGCCCCCTTGCTCCGGCGTCACTTGGACGCTGGGAGCCACCACACTCTTGCTAAGTTTTCGCGGGCGGGCCGGGGACTTCCACCACCGGCACGACAACTTTCTCACATCTACGCTTTTATTGCGCGATTTCGTATCTGCCACAAAGCACGTTGCGTCTTGTCTTCCGCCACCGCCCGCAAATATTTACCCATTCACCCATTTTACAGTGTCATCCCCACGTTTTAATTTCCGAAAAGTGCGTAATTCTTCCTTGGTATACCGCTCCTCAAAAATGAGAACAAACCACAGTATTTTAACCCCCCAGTATCTGTGTTGCAGGTCATTGCTGCTATCTATACAGAATGGATGTCTTAATGAAAGGGTTTTAAATATAACTCGTATCCTGCTTTTCTTAAAGTCATTTGTAGCTCGAATAACACTGCCTTCATCATAATGAATAAATGTTCTTTTGGGGGACACGGTAGAAATTCTCATGCTTCTCCCCCTGCCTTTTTTGAATTTTCTCGCGCGACCCCCCGTGAACCCGCACCGCTTGCCCTACTCTAGCGGCCCTCTAATGGCCCCTGGTGGTAATACCCCAACCCGTTCTGCAAGGAAAATATCACAACGTCACCGGAGGAAAACTGAAGACCCACGTAGCTCCCGGTTCGCTCCACGCTCTCTAAAGTCACCCTTTTGTTGAAAATGGCCCCGAGTAAATTAAACATTTGACGGCCTCCTTTTTATCACTTCCTTTCCGGTAGTCCGGTTATATATCCCTAGTGGGCGAACCCCATTTTAGGCCCGTGAATAAAGGACTGTTTAATACTGGAAAGAAGAGATCGGCATCCTCTTAACCCAGTTCACACCCCCAAACAGCATAATTCCGGGCATTTCCGCCACCCCGGAACACAAAATACGGCGAAAACAAAAGAAAAACGAAGGAAAGGGGGCGGGTTGTATAGGTAGTTGCGAATAAAGGGGAAACACCTACTTGCCCCTCATGGGGAATAACACAACCCCACCGTCTCGCTATACAAGGCAACTATATACGGTTCTCCTGCCAACTAACCCCGGCTTTTAATAAATTGGTCACCACGAATAACCCGCCTTTTTGGCAATTCGGTACGGATCTACCTAGAATTATATTAGCGCATGGGGGTGCCCCCCCGACAGTACCATCCCCCCGGGGGGTGTATGCCCCCCCTCCACCCGGCTGACAGGGGGGGTGCCTCTAAGATCTGACCCCCCTGCCTACTTTCCAGGGCAGTTACCCCCGGTATACCCCGGTATAGTACCGCTAATATAGGAAAGCGGAACTGTATCAGTCCGGATCGCCCTCCACCTGGGGTGGGCGTACCACGATCACGGGGGAGTCTACGCTGATCTGGAGCTGATCCGTCCAGCCGGCGTTTTTCAGCCAGAAAATAGACCCCGCCGGGTGGCCCTTTCCCCGCCGCAGATCGCCTTCCACGTCTGCCTCTATGCGCGCCCGGGCACTTTTTAGGACGTCTGAATACGCCTGGATCTGGGCTGCATCGTCCCCCGGCTGAAAGTCTCCATCCCCCCCGTACTGTATCAGCTCCTGCCTGGTCATCCCCAGGTGCACGGCCAGGCCGGTGACTGTATATGGCTCAGGGTCTGGCTTCCCCTCCCGGTCCACGTGCTCATCGCACGCCCGGAAATACTCCTCTATCGCCGCCTGCATCAGCTCCGGTGTCTTCCACTTCCGGGGCCGTCCTCCACGTCCTGGCACGGTCATGCTCTCACCCCCCTCTCTCTCATGTCCTGCCTGTCCCCCTGCTCCGTGTCTCCTGCTGCCTGCCGGGTGGTCCTCTCCTACCCTGGTGGTCGCTCTCCCTACTCTCTACCCCTGGTGCCTCTCTGCTCCTGGTGGCTGCCTGCCGGTGTCTCTACCCGGCCGCTCGCCTGCTGACCGTCCCCTACCTATCCTACTGGCACGCTCCTGCCCTGCTGGTGCCGCCTCCCTGCTCTCCCCTACTCTACCCCTCACCTGCTCCCTACCGCCGCCGTACGCGCCTCACAGCCCGCCCAGCGTGGACGCTATGGCCGCCCCTGCCGCCATATAATGAAGTGAAAATCAAAAGACCGCGAAATAGTGTGAAATAATCAGCTTGCGGGAGATAACCGCGCATAATCTGCCCGACAATGGGAATAATACCGTCATACCGTAATTGCAGTATTACGCCACCCGTTGTAATATAGTGGTGCAAGGCCAATTCGGTGCCCGCTGCCGAACCAGCGGGAGGAGGTGCCCCTCATGCAACAACCCCCCATCCCTAATAGCATCTACCTGGCCCGCAAAAACGGATCTTGGATGGCTCACTTTTCCGGCCCCCACGCCCGAAAGATCATCAAAGCCTTTGGCACGGCTGCTATCCCGACCGCTTACTCGGATGCCGCGCCAGCGGACCGCGTAAAGCGGGAGATCGAGGCGCTGAACCCTGGGGTTGGGGTGCATGTCGTAGTATAGGTATAGCGCCGCCCGGCGTCAATACGGTGCCCCCTGCCAGACCAGGGGGAAGGAGGTGCCCCAATGCTAAAGATGGAGAATCGTATCTTGAAAGCTGCCCGGAAAGGGATCGACCAGATCCGCTACGGCGGTCACGTTCCCACCGCTATAT
>JAQUQE010000086.1 GCA_028716225.1 Dehalococcoidales bacterium
CAACACGACTGGGGTTTTATTCCGCCAAAAGAATGTAAACAACAAAGGAGGTGAAATCATGGCTGAGAACAAATTTATCGTAGGAGTACAAGGTGACCAGATTGTTGTGGGTTTACCAATGAGAACGGCCCGTATGTCCAAGGCAGATGCTCTGTTATTGGCTGCATGGCTTGTGGCTCTATCAACAGATGATTACGATGAATATTTCATGCCGATTCTAGAAGACGTATTGGACAGTTAGCAGGAGGATACTATGAGCGAACTTTTTACCTGTAAATACTGTAAAAATACAGACAAACAAGTCTTGGAATGGACAGTTTGGCGTACAGCATGGCAAGGGAGGCAACCCCTAGGAAAATTTTACGCCCACATGAACTGTCATTTTAAAGAGATGTCCACATTCGGAGATGGGCATGGAGAGAGGGTAACAGCATGAAACAAAAATTCAGAAGAAATAAGCCACCGCTGAAGCTCATGGAGAAGGGCGACCGAAGAGCTATACTAAAAATCGCCTACATAGCCCCAGACGGCTCAATATTTAAGCGTGTTTGTGACATGACTGAAGAAGAGAAGGAAGACTACCGTCATAAAGCTATTGAGAGGGCGTTAGCTGTGGCTAAAAAGCAAGAAGCTGCTATCCCCAAGCCAGAGGTCTTTGTTTTGGTAGAAAGGAAGCCAGCCCCGGACATTAAGCATGGTCAACCTGTGAAGGTTAAGACTGGCGATCACGCCGGGGAAATTGCTGTAGTGATCGGACCATCGAAGACGCTACCTGGACGACTTGGTGTACTGACGCTGGGGGGATTAGTCCACTATAAACTAGAAGATCTGGAGGTACAAAAATGAAAGCATTGAGCATTCGGCAACCATGGGCATGGTTAATTTGTGCAGGGTACAAAGATGTGGAGAATAGGAGCTGGTATCTTCATATGCCGCCGCTTCTGAATCATCCTTCATATGAAAAAAACGTACCGATGCACATCTATGTTCATGCAGGGAAGATCTCCGATGTAGAGAAAACAGGTAATGGCTGTTCAACTGAGAGATACATTTTAGCGATGCTCAAGGAAGAACAAAAAGAGGAGTATTTTAAAGCAACTTTCACATTGGGAGCAATTATTGGCGAAGTAGATATAGTCGGTTGTAGCTTCCGTTTTGGGGAGGAGCTCGACAACCTATATTCTCCCTGGCATGAACCCGGTCAATACGCTTTCATGATGGCAAATCCTCAGCTCTATGACAAACCGATCCCCTACCGCGGGCGACTCGGCTTTTTCGAAGTAAATCTTCCGGAAGTTAATAGTTGTCCCATTCTCAAAAAGCCGGCTGTAGGAGATAGGTGATGATTATTACAGATCCTGCAGAATATCGAATTGGTGACTTCGTTGTTGTCGATGGCGCTGGACCAGCGTTTACTGTGCTTTCCGGGACACTGGGGAGGTTCGACGAAGACTGGAAGAACCTTGAACGCAAACCCTGGCATACCGCTTTCATATCCAGGATAGATTCTGACGGCACCGTATGGGTAAGTGAGGCAAAGGGCGGGGTCGGGATTACAGAAAGCCGGCTGGACTCTTTCAAGGAGCCGTACCTGGTTTTCAGATGGTTCGATACTCCCCCGGATGCAGCTGAGGTCAAGGACTTTATTGATGAGTACCGCGGAGAGAAGTACGACAGCTTCTGGGGGTACCTGTTCGTCATTATCTGGTATTTCTGGAAATGGTGGCCATTTATAATTGACAAAAATTGGTATTGCTGGGAGTGGCTCTGGTTCTTCGCCCTCCGTTTTGGCAAGCCTATCGATAACGTGCACAAGTACCCGCTAATCACACTATTGCTTGTAAAAATAAAATACCCGGGTTATTAAAGATAACAGAGCTTATCTACATTATAGGAGGTGTAAATTGAAACGGAAAGAAATAATACTACTTGTTTTCTTCATCATCTTCTTCATCGCAGTTATAGATGTACCGTTTGGGATGATAGCCAAACCCCCAATGTGGTTTTATTTCGTTGCTCCCCCAGTAGCTTTCCTAATTTGCGGTCTTTTCAACATTTTGCTGGATATAATTATTCGGTGGGCAAAAAAATAGTCATATAGAGCTTATCTACATTAAAGGAGGTAGAAAATGTCTGAAAGAATAGTTTACATAATTAGAAAAACAAAACGGTGGAGTAATCCCTCTGATAACACTGAGAGATGCCCTTATTGTGGAATCAATGTCCCCCCTCACTGCGGACATCAATGTGACTACGAGATTGTAATCTGGAAAAGAACTGAGTAGAGAGCTTATCTACATGGGAGGGGAAAATGTCAGTTGAATTGTTAGATGGACCATGCAAGGGCGATTATCTGGTGAAGCGGTGTCCTATGTTTTTAAGAGCTGTGAAAAATGGGACTGGGGAGAACGACCTTCTCGACCAGGTCGAAGATTCGCCGGCGAAAAATGAAAAAGTATTCATTTACCAGATGGAGGGAGACCCGGGCTGGATTCATCTCTTGATGTCACCGAGGTCTAAATCAGGTTTTTATGCTCTAGCAAAGTATCGCTATCTACCAGACATTGACGGTGAGAGATTCCGAGATAATGCAGTCTGGCAGAACTGGGCGACCGAGCAAATGAATTTAACCTTGCCGGAGTGCCCAGTTGATAAGAAGACGTGCGATAGAGTTATCAAAGCCTGCTGCTCCTGCGCCAGGAATATAGAGAAATCGAATGAGGAAACGGTATGAAAAAGAAAATTCGATATTGGTTAACTAAATTACTCCGTTGTAAGCATAGGCATTTTGAATATGAAGATGCAGGGGGGAAGGCTTGCGTTTATAATCACTGCGGTCTTGATTGTCAGTGCTCAATTCCGGTCTACGACGTGTACTGTAAAGACTGCGGAATGAGTTGGACTCTGGGGGAAGATGAGCTTATTAGCTTCTTCGCCAGACAAAAACGGGATTCATGTAGATAACCATACTTATTTACAGTAAGGAGCTGAGTTAATGACCATATTGAAAGTAGTATGTGCCTGGTGTGGTAAAGACCTGGGAGAAAAAGACGGGCAGGGTACCGAAGGTATTTCGCACGGAATCTGTAAAGATTGCCTGGCCAAACAACTGGCGGATCGTGTGAAAGTTTCAACAATACACCCCTGCCTGGTGATGGTACCTGATGAAAGGCTTCGCCGGTCCTGTG
This sequence comes from Dehalococcoidales bacterium, assembly GCA_028716225.1. Classification (NCBI taxonomy): domain Bacteria; kingdom Bacillati; phylum Chloroflexota; class Dehalococcoidia; order Dehalococcoidales; species Dehalococcoidales bacterium. The sequence continues at coordinate 3,189 of JAQUQE010000086.1, forward strand.
AAGAAGTTGTAGAGGGAGAAGTCTTGACTGGGGTGTTAGGACTGATGAAAGAAGTTTTAGAGGCTTGCCGTCGGGCAGGTATCAATACAATCTCCATCGCAGCTCCCCAGGTTGGCATTATGAAGAAGGTCTTTATCATAGATTCTCCTTCGATTGAAATGGTAGTAATCAATCCAGTTGTAACTAAGACTAGCGGGAAACAGGTAAACAAAGAGGGATGTCTCTCCTTTCCCGTTGGAGTATATTATCGAGTGGAAAGACCCAACATTGTTAAGTTTCGGTACCAGAATAGTAACGGTTTTACCCGCTCGATGAAATTCCATGACATTTATGCCGCTGCCGTTCTGCATGAAATAGACCACATTGAGGGCATACTCATGGATGACCGTGGACTTCCTTACTAGTGGGTGAAGGGATTGACAAATAAGACTGTAAAAGTATACACCTCGTCGGATCTGATTGAACTTCTTCGCAGTAAATACAAGGTTTATACTGTCGCGAACGGTAATGCGCCGACGATCCTCCTTGAGCAGGTCGCTAACGCAACCGGCTTTTCCGCTGGCCGCTGGATCGATGCCGCAGTCTTCGAAATGTGGCCATCAAAGGGATTAACCCGCCGTGCCTTCGAAGTCAAGATAAGCAGAAATGATTTCCTGAGAGAACTCAAGCAGCCGGAAAAGTATCAATGGTGTCGGCAATACTTCCATGAATTCTGGTATGTGGCACCAAAGGATGTCATTAAAGCGGAAGAGCTGCCTGAAGGAGCCGGGTGGCTATATCCTGCCGGCAGCCGGCTTATCACGGCACGACAGGCTTCACACAGCCGCAAGGCAGAGCTCAGCGACGAGCTGCTGTCATCCTTCCTTCGGTCGGCTGCAAAAGAAATCGAGAATGCAGCCAGGAGAGACAAGGTGCAGCTATTGAGCCAGGATGAAGGATATAAGACTGCCCAGTTGTATCAAAAGGCAGTACTCCGTTTCCTGGAACAGCGTGGTAACCG
>JAQUQE010000087.1 GCA_028716225.1 Dehalococcoidales bacterium
GGCTATGTTACCAATGCTTCAAGCGGACTTGTGATATCCGGTGTCACTGTTACTACAAATACCAGCCAGAGTACGAGTACGAATGGAGCGGGCTACTACAGCTTCACATTAAGCAACGGCACGTATCTTATAACAGCAAGCAAGTCAGGTTACAGCGATAATTCCATAAGCGTACCCATCAGTGGCGCAGATAACACCACAGCCAATATCACACTTACGCCCACGCCTGCTGCGGTATCGGGGAAGATACTGGTGGCGACCAATAGATACGTAATCCTGGACGACCCGGGAATAGGAACCGCAGGGCCTAATTTTTCGAATCCTGGTATGGATTATACTATTCCTACGGCTAATTGGAATTATTGGTCAGGCAAGAACACTCGAATAAATGCAACTGTACTTTATATAGACAATAACGGTTTTCCAGTTAATGGACAGAATATAACATTCACTTTATACAATCCCGGCGGAGGAGTAAATGCCACAAACTACTCCACCACGAACTCGTTTGGTTTAGCCAATGTCAGCTTCGACCTGAATGGAACGGAATACTATGGAAAATGGCAGGTCAAAGCTGGAAACGGAACTCTCAATGACAGCACAACCTTCATTTACAACTGGTGGGGCTGTGCAACCAGTTATTCGACTTGCGGTAATGATGCTACGCATTTCGGTGCAAATCCAACCACCCAAGGTACTACGACTGCCAATTCACCATATCTAAATGGTGGAGACCCGACCACTTCAGCACGAACTGACCATCAAAATTATAACTGCACTATATGCCATCAATCATTCGATGGTTTACCAGGCGGCAATACTTTAGCTGCGAACCATACAGATAATACATCAGATGTTCACAGGAATGTTTCAGGTGGTTGTCGAAATGCGAACTGCCATGGCGATTATACAACCCATAATACAAACCAGGTCATAGGCTCATGCTACAATGCCTCAGGCGGCTGTCACGGAAACGGGTCAGCTTGGGACAGGAAAGACCTCTCAAACAAGTCCACTCTGAGCAGCCCCACCGTTGCGAGTGCGTTGAGCCTTTATTCTATTAATAGCACTTCCTTCAACGCAACCTTCCACACCCCCAATTCCACTATACCATGCATCATCTGTCATGGACCGATGCATAATATCACTAAACCTGATGAATCCCTGCGGTTTATAAGAAATAATAATACCGAAGACTCCCAATGCAAAACCTGCCACTCAAGCTATACCGAGCATAATTCGAGCAATACCACATCGGGCGGCGTGAACTGCACCCTCTGCCACAGCGATGACGTGCATGATATACAGGTGTTCGCACAGAACGCCACATATATAGACTTAAATCATGATAATCCAAATCCAGCAAGGGGCAACTGCACCAACTGCCACCAGAACGCTACGTTCTCCGCTGCCCTTGAAGCACAGCCCAAGGCAGGCAACTACACTGGCAGAAACCCGCCGCAGGTCGCTGTTCCACTGGAACACAGCAACGACCCGAGCGCAGGAGCCAAGTGGAAGCAGACGTACTGGACGAACAGCCAGCAGCTTACATGGTGCATCTACTGCCACGGCGATACAAAACACAGTTCAATCGCTCTCGGCAGACCTGCTAACTGGGATGGAAACAATATTGTGAACTCGACCATAGGCAACACCACATGGTGCGCTTCGTGCCATTACCAAGGCTATGCAAACGGCTCGAATACCTACAGCGACATGGCGAATGCATTCACAGGAGCGGGCTTATTGGTGCCGCCTGAAATCAGCGGGAATGCGGCATACGGAGCTAACCAGAGCATCTATGAATACAACAATCACTCGCTGTACACAAGCTATTACTCCAACATGAACGACTCCGCATGCGACCGCTGCCACGGCTATAACTATCCTTTCACCACCATAACCCAGCTCGTGCATAACCAGAGCAGGGTGGGAGGAGCCAACTGCGCAGACTGCCACGATATTGGAGGCATAGCATTGCTGGCTCACGTGAATGTAACAACAGCAAACGATACCAGTGCCATACACAAGAACCTCAACATAAATGCTGCCCATGTCTTGAATACCACAGTGTATTACGATAACAACAAGCGCTGCTGGGCATGCCACGGCAATGGAACCGAGCCATCCACGCCCAACGCCCATCCCACGAGCTACAAGATGCCGGATAACTGCACGGACTGCCATATCCAGTCTGCCACACAGAACTTCAATTTCACTCCAAACAATACGCTGCTCAACGTTTCAGAGCATTACTGGAACGCATCGGACATACGTGCGTCAGTCTCTGCCTGCTATGCCTGTCACAACAAGAGCGAGATGCTTCTATCTGCAAACGACCCCGACAACGGGAGCGGTGCCGTGTATGGAGGCTTGAACGGCGGCAATAACAGTACAAGTCACTATGGAAAGAAGCGATCGGATTTAAGAATAGGGATAAGCGCAAATTGTTCCTACTGCCACCAGAATACGAGCACTGCATTTGCAGTAGCCATGCTGGATTCCGCTTATAACAGCAGTCTTGGCAACCACAGCACCTACAGTTCAAACCCAGACTGTACTTCATCACAATGCCACAATCCAGGCTGGATCCACAACAGCACACTCACCAAACCCGGCTTTACACTACCAAATAACAGTTTCTGCCTGAGCTGCCACGGCGACAACGGCACAGGCGGCACCAATTACAGCGGTGCTGTAACAGGCATAAAATCAAGACACAACAATAGCCTCAACTGCACGGACTGCCACATTAATTCAACAAGAAGCATCCACCCGGTGCGATACCTCCAGGCAGGCGGCACGACCTGGGATACATCAAGAACCAACGCAGTCAACTGCACAAGCTGTCACCAGACGGGCTTGAACAATTTTAGCAGTGCCCCGAGAATACCCGTACCCCTGAACCACAGCATAAATCCTTATGCAGGTACTCTGTGGAACGGTTCTCAGCCATCATACTGGACGAATACCAGCCAGCAGTCAAGCTGCGATTATTGCCATGGCAGGATTGCCCTCCACAATAATTCAGGTCTCGGCAATATCACCAGGGTACAGGGTAGCAATATTAAGAAACAGAGTCTGGATACCAGCAGATGGTGCGCCAACTGCCATTACAATAATACACCTGGGTATGCAGGTAACCAGTTCACCCCGCAGCCTCCTGAAGTGCTGAACCAGAGTGGGCTCGTTCCGGCAAAATCAAGAGATGGAACAACGTTTACAAACCATTCAAGTTATTTTAGTTCGGGGTATAACGACAGCGTATGCAAGAACTGTCACAATAACAATCTTGCCGCCTCCGCAACCTCCCTGAATTTCAGCCACAATGTCGCGATAGGCTCAGGCGGCTCACCCAACTGCATCCAGTGCCACAATATCGTAACAGGTCTTTCAGGTGGTGCGCCTGTGGGCGTCAACTTCACGGCAATAAATCTCAGCGTCCATTACGGCATCAACAGCCAGAACGCCACAAACTGGAGCTACGCGCCAGTTATAGGAGCATGCTGGGCGTGCCACGATACAGCGGGCAACGTCTCTACTGGTCATCCCGACATCTACAAGACGCCCAAGATATGCACAGACTGCCACCTTGCGAACAGCACATACTACAACCAGTCAGTGAAATGGGGTCTTAACGTAACAGTAAGCGAACATTACTATAGCGGTGACCAGATAGTGGCAGGGAACTCAAGCTCGAATATTTCATCGTGCATTAACTGCCACGAGAACGTAAGCGAGATGATAATCTACAACAACGATACTAATTACGGCAGTTTCACAGGCGATGGGGTAAGGCTCACCGGCGGTAACATGAGCTTCTACCATTACGGCAAGGACAGAAGCGATATAAGAACAGGAGCAACAGCGAACTGCACATACTGCCACAGGAATACAAGCACTGCATTCAATATCTCCATGTCGGACCCGGTTTACAGCAGCAACGTCTCCAATCACAGCGTGAGTTACAGTTCCACAAATCCCGCCTGTACACAATGTCACAATACGGGCTGGATCCACAACAGCACACTCACCAAACCCAACCTAACCCTTCCCAACAGCAGCTACTGTCTCACCTGTCACGGCACTCCTGGCAACAGCAGCACCACAATAAAGAACCTGAGCCAGCACAACGGTACGG
>JAQUQE010000088.1 GCA_028716225.1 Dehalococcoidales bacterium
TCTGAATTTGCCCCGCTATCTGCTCTGCGTATCCTGCGGTCACGTCGTCGTTTGCCGTTGGCGCTGCTGCTCCGTTGAAGTTGTGATGAGGAACTTCGTTCCAGATTGCTGCACCTGTAGTGCTATCTACTGATATGAAAAACGAGTTCGTTGTTGTATTTATCCAAGGCGTTCCCGTCGGATCTGGCGGGATGCTATGATTCGTCGGAGTTCCGGGACGCGATCGATATCGAGTGCGAAGTGAAGGGCTGAGGCGATGACGAAGGATGATATCTCTTGTGACGATCGCCCGATACCGTCTAATCCTCGGGTGATCGTTACCTGCCCGAAGTGCGGCGACGACCTGGACATAACAGCGGTCGTTCTGAAGTTCATGGGGGCCGAGGGATGAGACTCCCTCTCCTCCTCGCCCTCCTCCTCGTCGCGCCGGGGGCGGCCTGTGCAAGCGCCGTCGTCATCCTATTGGCGACGGCTATCGCTATTGTTTTTTGGAAGTAGAAAAGAAGGGGCGAGGATCGGGCGCTAAGCCGCGATCGCTCCCCATGTTTTCCAGGTGCCGGGGGCTCCGGCGGTGGTGCAGATCCACCCCATCGTTCCGTTCGCGGCTGGGGCGGTGTTCCATCGAATCGAACCAACTCCGTGATATCCGGCAGTCGGTGCCGCCGCTCCCCGCGATTCTATATATGTAGCCCCTGTCTGGGTGTTCAAGACCATGAAATGGTTGGCGTTGAATAGCCCATCAACAAAATTGTTTCGGATGCTTATATCGTCAATGCTAAACGTCCCCCCGATTTCTTCTATTCTGACCGCATATATCGGATAGGCGGTCGTATTATGCTGGACGAACGAATTGCCGGATACCTCGAAATACTTTGGCGCACCGTACAATGCCGCAAAAATCCAGCCCTGATATATTCCGCCATATATCGTGTCGTGTGCCCCGTCGACGAACGTGTTCCCCGTAATTATATAATCACGCGAATTTGGCCGGATCTTGAACATTCCACTTCGGGAAAAGTCCATGAATGTGTTTCCTTCTAGCGTCAGATTTAGAACCGCGTTCACATCTATCGCCGTGGAATAGAGCGTGTAGCTCAACGTCGGGGGTCCAACTATAAAATTATTTTGTATAACTAGCTGCGTTGTGTTGTGGTTGGTTGTTCCCTGAACATATATCCCAGTCGGACCGATGGTATTATCCGAGACGTTCCACTCTTCCAAAAATACCTGATTTCCAGATAGCTCTACGTGACCTATATTCGACCCTTCGACGTCGTAGACATACAGCCGCATCCCACGATGCGTTCCTCGGAAAATATTATTCGTCACCACGACATTATCCACCGATTCGCCGTTTGGCGAAGCGATGTAAAACCCGTTATAATAGTACTCTATTATATTATTATGCGCAATAGAATTACTCCGGTGAAGTTCGAACGCTGTAATTCCAGCCGCCACTCGGTCTTTTGTGCCTGGCGGATTCTGGAAAAGATTATCGTGGATGTACGAATAATTCATCGACGCATAAAGGGATGTATGGTCGTGGTCGTAATTCCCCTCCATAGCGTTTCCACTCATCAAAAACTTGCAGTGGTGAACATCCAGATAGTCACCAACTTTAAAATGCAAGAAGTGGTGTCCCGCTGCATTTTTGAACGTTACGTGTGAAATCGTCCAATTCTTTGCGTTCATCGCCCCCATTCGATTCACGTTTCCATATTTCCACTCCGTAGACTGAACTAAATTATTTTGGCCATTGAAATCCACCGTGATGCCGTCGATCCGTACGTTTTCGATGACCCGAGTAGAATCAACTTCGTAAAATAGTAATATGTTACTCGTCGAATGGTTCGCCACTCGGATGCCATCCGCCACCCGGATGGTCCCGGTTCCAGTGATCGTGACATTAGATTTCGCTCTGAGAATATATCCTGTGACTGGATTTTTATCTACTGTGAAGTTTCCTCCTGGGACCACCACAATACCGTTTGGATATGCGCTTGCATCATCTATCGCCGCCTGGATTGCGAGACGGTTAGCGGTCGGATCGCCAGCATCTGCCGCACCATAATCTATTATATTGAAGAAGCCATCCGTCGCGTTCCGAGCATAATACCCGTCCATGAAATCGATATCCCCCACGAACTCTGTTGCCGGGAGCTTGTTCACCGCCGATCCGATCCCCGCCAGAAGCAGCAGGGCCATTATCATAATTTTGAGCTTCATTTTTATCACCTTCAGACTGTAACATATTCGAGTATAAGCGTAAACGTGCCTTCTGTTGCCGCACCTGGTGTGATGAACGCCTTGATCACCGACCCAGAAGCATAATATTTGTTCGGAGTGTACGTGTCATGTGTTGCTCCTTGCGCATCCACCAGTTCGGCAGTCATCAGGTTTGCCTCGTCGCCTTCCTCCCCCACGGTTACTGTGCCAGCGTCATATGCCGTCGTGACGACCTTTCCCACGAATCGGATAAAACCGTTCGCTGTCATCGTCAGCAAAGTGACCTTGCCGTCGGCGTCGTTGTATGGAATGGTAGCGGTTGCTTTTTGTATCGTGCTCGTTGTGGCTGCTTGCTCTGCCCAGACCGCTGCGCCGTCTGTGTTGTCTATGCATATCCAAATCGTGTCGTTTGTTGTGTTTATCCACGTGCTTCCTGCAATGTAGCCCAGGTTGACGTCGTCGTTCACGGTCGGGTCCGTGGCACTCGTGCTCGTTTTCGGTATTGCTGCCCAAGTCGCGTCTGCTCGCAGGAACTTGTTTGCTAGTGTGTCTCCCGCCGCCTGCGCTGGCACGAGTCCTTTTGTTCCTCCCGCCCCGGCGTCTCCGCTCATCGTTGCTACGTCGTCTGTCCCATCGGTGTGGTTTGTACCATGTGCTTCTGTGTGTTTTTTGTCTACGGCGTCTTTTACGTCCGCGTGCGTTAAAAGCGAGTCTTTTATTATCTTTCCCGTTATTCCGTCGAACTCTGCTATGTTCGAATCGACCGCAACTGCCGGTCCTGTGACATCCCCCCCTGTTAGACTTGTTTGTAGTGCTCCATTTGTGTCGAAAACTTGCATCTTTCCGCCTTCGATTAAGGCGGAATAACCTGCTTGTAGGCTCAAATCTTTTGGGCATATTCTTCTTGCCACACCACCATTTGGTAGTAGAAATAGGTTTATTGTTCGCGTGTTCGCATCCGTGTTTATTATTATTATCGATGATACCGCTATTATTCCGGTAGCTTCGTATATGTCTCCTGTTACTATTGGCAACTGTCCGTCCGCTAATTGCATTATTGTTGTATTTCTTACCCCGTGTATCGTATAATCGATGACTGCTGCTACCGAAGCGTCTCCTTGTAGTTTATCTCCACTGTTCAATGCTAACATGTTAGCCTCCGAATGTTATTGCCCACAACATACTGTTGTCTATTCCTCCTATTGGTTCCCATACTGCTGCCCCTGTTGTTGAGTCCATACACATATATGCCGCTCCAGTTGCTTGATTCACCCATATTGATCCTCTTCCGTAGTGACTGGTTTCATCATCTGTTGCCCCCGGCGCAGTCGTTGCTGCTAGGTTGTGCCGCTCCGCTAGAAGGTCTGGATGACGGGCCAACAGTCTTACATCGTGAGCCATTCAGAATATATTTTGTTGGCCCAATACTTAAAGCTTATACTTGTATCCCCAAACTGCTACTGCGAATCCTATTTCTGTCTGTGACCACCCGTCTATCGATGTTCCGTTATCACGTATTGATATTGCTGCATTCTTATTGTGTAGAGTCACTGGTATCGACAGCTCGCCAGGCCCTCCTAGAATAGGATCCAACGTTCTGTTCAGTGGCATTGGGTACTTGCTCAGGTGTTGGTAAGGCGTGACTGGAAAAACTAGTAGCTCTTCTGGATAGTCTGGGATCTTCACGTAAGAAATGTTAGGTGCTGCATGATATCCATTGGTTTCGTCCTCTGCTATTCCGACATGCGTTAGCTGGACAATCTCATCTGTTTTCAGCTCCCATTCCAGTGTCATCCAGCCCTCATCGACCGTTTGCATCCGTCGCGATAAGATGTATGGCGTATGCGGATCGG
>JAQUQE010000089.1 GCA_028716225.1 Dehalococcoidales bacterium
TAAACGACGATATCAGGGCATTATGGAATCATAACTCTGATTATGTCCTCGGGCGCAACAAAAGCGGTACATTAACACTCTCTGAGGATCAGAGGGGGTTAAAAATAGACATTACGCCGCCCGATGCACAGTGGGCTCGTGACTATGTGGCAAGTATTGAGCGAGGAGATATTAACCAGATGTCATTCGGTTTTGAGACGCTTGCTGACAGATGGGAGATGATAGACGGAAACGAAGTCAGAACGCTCATGAAAGTAAGGCTTTTTGATGTTTCGCCTGTCACTTTCCCCGCATATCCAGACACGGAAGTGGCATTGAGAAGGCTCGAAAAGCATAAAGAGGCTGAAAAAAGCGCGGATAGTGCTCCTGTCGGCCTGAATATACGCCGGAAACGGCTAAAAATCGTAGAAAGACAAATTGAGGAGGAAATGAAGCATGAAAGATAAATTGAGGGAATTACTTGCAGAGCGGGCGAAGATTGTGGCCGATCAGAGAGCAATGCTTGATGTCGCGGACAAAGAGAAGCGTGATCTGACGGCTGATGAAGAAACCAACTATCAAAATATGGATGATGCACTTGAAAAGCTGACCAGAAGCATAGACCGAGAGAAGAAAATTGAGGAGCGGGAGAGAGAGATTAAGAGTTCTGTAGACGTTTTTAAGCCAACCCCGGAACCCGACGCTAAAAACGAGGTAAGAACCCTCGAATATCGCGGCAAAAAGATCACGCTTTCGGCAAATTCCGACCTTCAGAACAGGGCGTGGAACACGTTCTTGCAGCGCGGCCGGGATGCTATAGGGCCTGAAGAGCTCCGTGCGTTGCAGGCAGACGCTGACATTTACGGCGGATTCCTTGTTGCACCTCCGCAGTTCGTGCTCCAGTTGATCAAAGCCATGGATGACGAAGTCTTCATCCGCAACATGGCCACGGTCTACCCGGTCACGAAGGCGGAATCACTTGGCGCTCCGTCGCTCGATAACGACCCTGCCGATCCGACGTGGACGGCTGAAATCGCGACAGGGAGCGAAGACAGCACCATGTCCTTCGGAAAAAGAGAGCTTACCCCGCACCCGCTGGCAAAGCTGATTAAAGTATCCGAAAAGCTGCTCAGAGTGTCCGCTATGGACATTGAAGGGCTCGTTATTTCCCGCCTCGCGTACAAATTCGGCGTGACGGCGGAGAATGCTTACCTGAACGGCTCCGGCTCCAACCAGCCGATGGGCGTATTCACGGCGGCCACCGCAGGCTTTGGGATAAGCACTGCCCGCGATGTTTCCACCGGCAACACCGCAACAGCGTTCACAACGGACGGCCTTCTTGAGGCTTTGTACAGCCTTAAAGCACAGTATCATCCGCGGGCTCAGTGGATATTCCACCGTGACGCAGTGAAGAAGCTCCGCAAACTGAAAGATGGCGAAGGACAGTATATCTGGCAGCCTGACATTAAGGGCGGACAGCCTGACATGATCCTCGGTCGGCCCTATAAAATGTCCGAGTATGCACCAAGCACCTTCACAGCAGGTAAATATGTCGGCATTATCGGTGATTTTTCTTATTACTGGATTGCCGATGCGCTGAATATGCGTGTTCAGAGGCTGAACGAACTGTACGCGGCAACCAATCAGGTGGGTTTTATTGGGCGGCTCGAAAGTGATGGTATGCCGGTGCTGGAAGAGGCCTTCGCCCGCGTGACATTGAGCGCCTAACAAATAAAAATAAAGGAGATAAGACAATGAATCTTTTGAAAAATGTAAAAATAGATCAGATACTGGGGTATTTTGCCGCAGGGACGACTGCAAAAACTTCTAGCATCATCGACATGCAGGGATATGAAGGCGTCCTCTTCATTGCTGAATTTGGCACGATCATTGAGGGCGGGACAATCAATGTCCAGGTCCTTCAGGATACCGACAGCGGAGGCGGTACAATGGCCGCTGTTGCCGGTACGGCGGCACATACAGTAACTGCCGCAGACGCCGCGCGTACGCAATCGGCAATTGCTGTCGATGTGTACAAACCGCTTAAGCGATATCTTGAGGTTACGGTAACGCCTGCCGTTCAGAATGCAGTAATCTGTGGAGTTACCGCTATCCGTTATAAGGGTAAGATGGGACCGGACGCAAATGCAGATCTGCTTAAAGCGACGCACCTTGTCAGCCCCAGCGAAGCGTAACCACTAACCCGGTCATTAAGTTGATACTCCCGGCGGTCTTATCCGGGGCCGCCGGGGGGAAACCACCGGATACGGAGGAATGAAACATGGGTTATCAAACGAAAGTGTACAGAAAGCAGGGCGGCGAAGAGCTGGTTGTTGCTGATGGCGGGAAAATCACCATTGAATCCGGGGGAGCATTGATACTTGACGGCTCTCCCGTTACCGCCGATCAGCTCACCACGGGCATTGCCCTTGTCGGAACGATGGTAGCAGGTGTGGCAACAGCAGATCATGCCGACGATACCAGCGAGACAAAAATAGAAGTCCTGGCGGCCAACGGGACCGGCGACGGTGACCGGGCGATTATGCTGATCGTCAAGATCACTGAGACATTCGCCGCTACAACGAATCTGCCCACCTTCGCCATTACCGACGGCGATACCGTGACCTACGCCACTATAGGGCACGGCGGGAGTCCTGCTTCCCCGGCAGAAAATGAGATTTACACCTTCGCCGGAGAGCTGGGCGAAGAGAAGGCTCTTGTCATTGGCGTAACGGACGGCACGGGTGGGTCTGAAGCAGGGGCAATCGAGGTCTATGCTATTGCGTTACCTGCTGATACGGGGGCGTAATGTTCACAGGGGGCGGCCTACCTCTCCGGGTCGCCCCGCCCCTCCAAAAAGTGAAAGGAGGCACAGGAGATGGCGGTAACAAGAATAGGAAGTCTGGAGAATCGTTTCATCGGTCTTTCGACCGATACCAAGCCGACGGCAAACACGCAGAACGGCGGTACATTCTACGAATGGAATACCGGCTTCATGTGGCTCTACAACGGCTATGCGTGGGTGCCGAAATCCTTCATGCCGGGTACGACGGTCAACTATAAACAGATATCCCTCAATCAGGCAGCGGCGGCTTACGATGTTATGACGGCCACGGCGCAGAATCTCTTCATTGACGCTGTGATAGTGCATGTGCCTGACAATCTTTCAGCGGTGGATACCTTCACCGGCATTTCGGTTGCGACGGATGACGACGCGCCGATTGAGATACTTTCCTCAACTGCGGGCGCAAAAGCCAAATTGACAGGGAATTTTTTCCACGTCTATCGCGGCCCAGTGGTGACGGCATCGACGAAGAAAATCCAGCTTACCATCGGCGGCGGCTCGGCTGGTGAGGGAATGGTTGCCGATGTGACGGTACTCTGGAGGCCGCTTGTGGCCGGCGGGTACTATCTGAACGCATAAGGGGGTCTGCGGATATGACGACCGGAACTGGATTTATCGTGACCAGAGAGACATGGGGAAAAACGCCGCAGGAACAGCGCGACTGGATTGTTTTTGAGACCTTGCAATCGATCGACTGCCGTATGCGTGCACTGGAAAAATGGAACAAATGGCTTTCCTTCGCCGGTGGGATCATCGGCGGAATGGTGGCAGTGCTCGGGATGCAGCTGCTGTGAGGGGGATGGATGACATGAGAATCACGACGAAAACAGCTCCGAACATTGAGCCGGTGACAAAGGCGGAAGTAAAAATGCACCTGCGTCTTGCCACCACTGACGCAGAGGCGGCGGCATATACCACCGAAGATGACCTGCTTGATCGGCTCATCACGACCGCCCGGATCATGACCGAGCAACAGACAGGCCGGAAGCTCATTACACAGACGCTGGAATACTATCTGGATGAATGGCCGGACGGTGATGAGATTGTGCTCCCGTATCCACCTCTGCAATCGGCAACGGTGACCTACCGGCTTGAGGATGACACGGGATATGACAACACCCTATCGACAGTGGATGTTGATATTGTGAGCGAACCGGGGCGGATTGTGTTGCAGCCGAATGAATCATGGCCATCGGGAACGC
>JAQUQE010000090.1 GCA_028716225.1 Dehalococcoidales bacterium
GAGCGCAACCATCATCTTTAGTTGCTAATTTCAAAGCCGCAAGGCCTAGAGATGCACTCTAGAGAGACTGCCCGTGATAAACGGGAGGAAGGTGGAGATGACGTCAAGTCAGTACGGCCTTTATGCCCTGGGCTACACACGTGTTACAATGCCGACTACAAAGCGTTGCCAACCCGCGAGGGGGAGCTAATCGCAAAAAAGTCGGCTCAGTTCAGATTGGAGTCTGCAATCCGACTCCATGAAGACGGAATCGCTAGTAATGGCGGATCAGCTACGCCGCCGTGAATACGTTCCCGGGCCTTGTACACACCGCCCGTCAAGCGATGGGAGCTGGGGGTACCTGAAAACTTCACTTGTGAGGTCTAAGGTAAAACCGGTGACTGGCGCTAAGTCGTAACAAGGTAGCCGTACCGGAAGGTGCGGCTGGATCACCTCCTTTCTAATTTTCTCTCACGAGAAATATTAGAAAAACCCTGGGTCTATCGATCCAGGGCTTGGCTATCCGATTAAATTTTTGTTAAACGGGAGCTCTCTTTTTAAGCGCAACTCGAGCTATAACAGGCTTCCGATTTATACGTGAACGGCGATGCCGTTTACGTATCAACCATGCTATATGCCGGCCTTCTGCCGGCGGGATAGCCGGTTGATTGTGTAAGTGTAATGAATCAGGGCATTACACAATAAGGTTACACTTAAATTCGGGCCCGTAGCTCAGTTGGTTAGAGCACAGCCCTGATAAGACTGGGGTCAGAGGTTCGAATCCTCTCGGGCCCACCAGATTTTTTTGGGGGGCTGTAGCTCAGCTGGGAGAGCGCGTGCTTTGCAAGCATGAGGCCAGGGGTTCGATCCCCCTCAGCTCCACTTTAGCTCTTTAAAAATAAAGCATAAATTTTCTCGTATCTCTGTTCTAATAGGCGTAGGATTAGCCTTGCTGAATGAAGGGATACATTATGCTCTTTGACAACTTTCTGCCGCAATTCGCGGCAGACTATTTCCGCGATTGATGAGATCGACGGGGATAGACATACAAGTAACAAGGTCTTTAATGATCTTGTCCTGTTGTTTCCTTTAGGAAACAACAGGAGGTAAAAAACTACAATACTAAACCGAGAGAATCAGAAGCATTGGTCAAGCTACAAAGGGTTTATGCACGGATGACTTGGTTAGGTGAGGCGATGAAGGACGGGGTAAGCACCGATATGTCTCGGGGAGTCGCAAACAGGCTTTGATCCGGGAGAATCCGAATGGGGAAACCCACCGCAGGTTATACTGCGGTAGCCCCGCGATGAATACAATAGTTGTGGGGCAGCGAACCAGGAGAACTGAAACATCTAAGTACCCTGAGGAAAAGAAATCACCGAGATTCCCCCAGTAGCGGCGAGCGAAGAGGGAAGAGTCTAAACTTAAAAAAACCTCGCAAGAGGTTTCTTTAAGGGTTGTGGGACCTTAATGTGGGATTGCGGATGGGTAGTGGAAGTATCTGGAAAGATACGTCAAAGAGGGTGAAAGCCCCGTACACGAAACTTTGAAGCACCCTAGAGGTATCCCAAGTAACACGGGACACGTGGAATCCTGTGTGAATCTAGGCCGACCACGGTCTAAGACTAAAAACTACACCTAAACCGATAGTGCACAAGTACCGTGAGGGAAAGTTGAAAAGAACGGCGGTGAGCCGAGTGAAATAGAACCTAAAATCATAAACCTACAAGCGGTGGGAGGGCTATGCATGTCCGCAAGGGCATGAATGCCTGACCGCGTACCTTTTGCATAATGGACCGACGAGTTACTGTGCGGTGCGAGCTTAAGGCTGCTAAACACAGCCGCAGGCGTAGCGAAAGCGAGTCCTAATTGGGCGAGCAGTACCGTATAGTAGACCCGAAGCTGAGTGATCTACCCATGGCCAGAGTGAAGCTTTCCGAAAGGAAAGTGGAGGCTTGAACCCATCAGTGTTGAAAAACTGTGGGATGAGCTGTGGGTCGGAGCGAAAGACTAAACAAACTCAGAAATTGCTGGTTCTCCCCGAAACAATTCTAGGGTTCGCCTCGGGTAACTGAAATGTAGGGGTAGAGTGCTGAATGGGTTACAGGTCCTTACTAGGATGCTGAACCCAACCAAACTTCGAATACTACATTTTTTATCCCGGGAGTAAGACAATGTGGGCTAAGCTTCATTGTCTAAAGGGTAACAGCCCAGACCTTCAGCTAAGGTCCCTAAGAATAGACTAAGTGGTAAAGGATGTGAGTTCGCTATAACAACCAGGATGTTGGCTCAGAGGCAGCCATCATTTAAAGAGTGCGTAACAGCTCACTGGTCGAGCGTTCTTGCGCCTAAGATGAACGGGGCTCAAGTCTATTACCGAAGCTAAGGGTTTCACAGCGCAAGCTGTGGAGCGGTAGGGGAGCATACTCTGACGAGTGAAGGCGTACCATAAGGAGCGCTGGACGTCAGAGCAGGGATTATGTCGGTATAAGTAGCGAAAATGTCTGCGAGAAACAGACACACCGAAAGTCCAAGGTTTCCTGGGGAAGGTTAATCCGCCCAGGGTTAGTCGATCCTAAGCTGAGGCCGTACGGCGTAAGCGATGGACAATCCGTTAATATTCGGATACTGGACAAATGGCGTTATCACTTTTTGTATGACGTGGGAGGTTTAGAGCTGCGCAGTGTTGGATGTCTGCGTTATTCTTTGAGGAATCAAAGGATGGGACCCTGAGGTTTCCGAGGGGGAAGTGTCCTAAAACCATACTGCCAAGAAAAGTACAAAGAGAAGTTGTTTGTCCAATCGTACCGTAATCCGACACAGGTAGACCACCAGAATATGGTAAGGTGCTCGAGATAACTCTCGTTAAGGAACTCGGCAAATTAGCCTCGTAAGTTAGCGACAAGAGGTACCTTGAAAGCCGCAAGGTTTTCGAGGTCACAGTAAAGTGGATCGGGTGACTGTTTAGCAAAAACACAGCACTCTGCAAACTCGAAAGAGGACGTATAGGGTGTGACACCTGCCCGGTGCTGGAAGGTTAAGGGGAAAGGTCAGCGAGTCGTAAGATGAGCAAAGCTTTGAACCGAAGCCCCAGTAAACGGCGGCCGTAACTATAACGGTCCTAAGGTAGCGAAATTCCTTGTGGGGTAAGTTCCCACGCGCACGAATGGTGTAACAACCTGATCGCTGTCTCAACGAGAGACTCGGCGAAATTGTAGTGGCGGTGAAGATGCCGTCTACCCGCATCAAGACGAAAAGACCCCAGAACCTTTACTGCAACCTGCTATTGGAATTTGGTTCACTATGTGTAGCATACGTGGGAGGCTTTGAAGCCCTGGCGCTAGCTAGGGCAGAGCCACAATCTGAAATACCACGCTTATTGCACTAAGTTTCTAACTCCTTGCCGTGAATCCGGCGGAAGGACAGTGACAGGCGGGCAGTTTGACTGGGGCGGTTCCCTTCTAAAAAGTAACGAAGGGGCCCCAAGGTTGGCTCAGGGCGTTCGGCAATCGCCCGTGGAGCGTAAGCGCATAAGCCAGCTTGACTGCGAGTCCGACAGGACGAGCAGGTACGAAAGTAGGGGCTAGTGATCCGGTGGTTGAATGTGGAATTGCCATCGCTCAACGAATAATAGGTACTCTGGGGATAACAGGCTTATCGGGCTCGAGAGTTCACATCGACAGCCCGGTTTGGCACCTCGATGTCGGCTCATCCTATCCTGGGGCTGAATAAGGTCCCAAGGGTCCGGCTGTTCGCCGGTTAAAAGGGTACGCGAGCTGGGTTCAGAACGTCGTGAGACAGTTCGGTCTCTATCTGATGTGGGCGTAAGGATATTTGAAGGGGAGTTCTCTTCAGTACGAGAGGACCTAGAGAAACGAACCTCTGGTGTTCCGGTTGTCCTGCCAAGGGCAAAGGCCGGGTAGCTATGTTCGGAAGGGATAAACGCTGAAAGCATCTAAGT
>JAQUQE010000091.1 GCA_028716225.1 Dehalococcoidales bacterium
GGGCCGTATCCCACGTCGAAAATCTGTTTGGTCACTCCGTCGTTGTAGTAGTGGAGGTAGCTGATTGCCACCCCGCACTTGGGACACTTGGCCTTCCAATCTGTCATCGAATGATCTACCGCGAATGAGATAGGAAAAAGAGATTAAGTGGTTTCAGGCTCAGGCATGGGAACGAGTTGACCGCTAAGAAATCTGATGGCCTCCTCCTCGTTCTTGAACAACAGTTCCCAACACTCTGGACACTCAAAGTCGTTCCTGTCGTCGCTTGCGGGGTATGTGTGAACCTCGTCGTATCTCGCCCGACCATCGACGACGCGGAACTCCCACTCGTCCACCGCGTTCTGGACGTTGTGGAGGTGGTTAATCTCCTCACCGCATTTCGGACACTTCGGCATGGCAATCACCTGACTATCGCACAGGGGAAAATGAAAAGAACGGAAAGGGGTTTAGAGCTTCGCCACTATCTCGAAGGAGTCCACCTTCTGAGGGACGTAGATGGTCCCCTTGATGTCCCCGTCGAGGCGATAGCGGTTCGTTCTCAGGACTTTGCCGAACTTGTTTTTCTCGCCCTCGGCCTTGTCCAGCGTGGCCTTCGCCTTGAGTGTAGGCATGATGATCCAACCTAGTATCGGAAAAGGGAAAGTGAAAAGAAGGTAAGGGGTTTCAGTTGTTTGTTGGCATGACGGGAGCAAGCCCAACCGAGATGTCTGCCAGTTCGATGTTCTCGTTCTCCTCGCCTTCTATGAACGTCATCAGAACGTCGAACCTGAATCTCCCGCACTCGCAGACCACTTCGGCCTCGTAGCTCATCTCCGACGGCTCCGCGTCATCCGGCCTCTTGTGGAAGTGCTTTGGGTCGATGGAGATTTGCTCCCCGCAGTTAGGACACTCAACGTGGATCGGTGCGAACATGACAGGCCATCGCAAAAGGGAATGTGTTAGGATGGACGGGGGATGAGCAGGGGTCGAACTCCCGCGATAGCAACCGTCCATCCCGCCATCGCGGGATAGAATGATTGTCGAGGATGCGGATTCCAAGTCTCCCTGCACCCTCGGCATATTAAGTATCGCAAAAGAGAAAATGAGAAGAAGGGTTTAGTGGCTGGAAGTCATGCCACAGGCTTCGCACCGATACCACGACGTGTAGCCGAGATTGCCCAAGAAGATGAGGTTGCCCCCGCAAATCGGGCAAAGCTCCTCATCCACAAAGGGGAGGTAGTAGTCCTCGGCAGGATTGATCGTTCCCATAACAGAATATCGGAAAAGAGAAACTGAAGGCTCGGTCTAGTGAAAGAGGACGATAAAAAGAAGGAAAGGGGTTTGCGTCTATCCGTCTGGGTCGATATTCGCCGGAATCTTCTGGAACGTCGTCGTGTCGCCAGTTTCAATGCGGAGTTCGGTAACGTCGATGTCTATCAGGCGGAAGAGGTGGCTGTATAGCTTCTCCCACTTCCTCAGCTCCTTAAGGAGCGTTTCGTATTCATGCGACTCGCCCTCGAACTCGGCTTGGCTGGAGGGGCTGTCCGACAGGATGCGCTTATACTTCGCGTCGAGGACGGCGCACTCAAGATGGACATCGTCACCCAGAACTTCTTGGAGTGCGTCCCATGCCTGTATGCAGTCGTCGCGCTCGTTGTTCCAGCAGTCGTAGGCAAACTCGATTTCACCTTGCACATACGAGTTGGTTTCCATGTGACCACCTGCAAACAATCTATCGGAAAAGGGAAACTGAAAAAGAAGGAAAGGGTTTCAGCAGGGCTGGCCTATCGGTTGGACTTCCGGCTGTGGGTAGTCTGGACACCTGACAATACCGTTCTGCGCTCCGGCGCACCCGAACCGCTTCGGGCAATTGGCACACAGTCCGCGAGTCGGGCCACACTCCGCGACGCTCAGGCTGGCATACTCCTGAACGCGTTTTGACGTGCCATCGCTTCTCACGTGCAGGGCTTCCCGCGCCCTCTCCGAGCGAATCAGGGCGTCGAATCCCTTGGCACCTTGGCCCCTGCGCTTGGCATCGGTATTTAATGCCTTCGCACGTCCAGCACGTCGCACTAGTCTAGCCTTTTCTGCTGGCTCGAATCCAGATAGGAACCGTCGGAAACCGCGCTCCGACAGGTGCTTCCTTGCCAGCTTCACTTGGCACGACTTCCAAACCTCGTCCAGTATAGCCCACTTGACCTCTGGGTTCCACCTGAACGTGTCTAGCTCCGCAATCTGGATAGGCGGGTTCGGTGCCTCTGGGATGAGACAATCCACTTGCTGGCACCTGTCCAAGAACTCTTCGACGGACATCTGGACACGCCCGAAGTCGAAGAACCGCTTTGCCTTGTGCCGTAGCCAGCGATTGTAGTATGCTTGGACTGGATTAAGTGCCATGCCCTCTCACCCTCCGCGCTGGCTTGCGCTTGCGTGTCTTGCGCTTCTTCTTTTGGCCGTAACGCTTTAGCCACTTCGGCACCGTACTGGCTACCCTCTGGAACACTGGCTGTTTGCACACCGAACCGTTCTGCTTCCAGCCACACTCCTTGAGTACGGCCAGCACGAATTGGCGGGTGGTGGTCAAGTCCCTCGGTGCCAGCAGTGCGTTCACCGTTGCGTGGGTGACTGGCACCTCATGCTTTGCCAGCACGTCGGCCATCCTCGCCACGCCGACGGCCTTCTTTCCTCGGCCAGTCGGAAGATCAATTCTGCCAGCATCCTGAACGCAGTTCACTGGTATTAGGATGGTTCGCTCATCCCCGCACTCGCGCCTGACCAGTTGTGCCTTCCTAGCGAAGCTGGAAGGCTTCAGGATAGGCCATTGACGCTCGTACCGTGTGACGATGCCCCCGCCCTGTTGCCAGCTACCGGAACGCTCGTATCTGTCCCACTCATGCCCCCATCCGCGTACCTGCACGTCCAGCCGTATCGTCCCTAGCTCGCTGGAATAGTTCGCCAGCCGATTCTTCTTACACAGTCTGGTAGCCTTGTTGGACACCGTGACCAGCACAGCTCCAGATTGCATTTTCCTTGCTCTAGTTGGTTCCATTTGTTGTTCGACCTCCACTGGATTCAGATTTTGAATCTGAATCATGGGATGATGGGAGTCAGAGTATATAAATGCTCTTTGATAACACCAGCATGGAAAAGTCTATGATAACGGTAACCGTTATCAATTTAATGATTGATTTAATGAATGAATGAATGATTGAAAGGATGAATGAAAGACAGAACAAGAGAATGCACTAGAAAGCAGGGCCGTAGCGTGTAAAGAGAGGCTAGGCTAGATATCTATGGTCTGCGGGCTAAACGCCCGCTAGCGTGCGGGCAAGGGCCGTGCAAAGGCTAATAGACCCGTATTTCCGTCATGGTCTGGGGAGGATTTGCCGAGGACGATCACGGTGAAGCTGAGCCAGGAGGAATACCGCTTGCTCAGTCAGGCAAGGAGAGAGATCATCGCCATAGGCACCGATGAGGCGTCGAAGCGTCTGGGCTTCGACGTGAGGACGATCCTGGGCGAAGGCGTGGGCAGAGGAGCGGTAGTCGGCCTGGGTATGGTCAACCTTCTGAGAGTTCTCGACACCCGGAGGTGATTGTGTGGACAGGTTGAAGTATGATGCCGTGTACGGCGTGGGCGGCCTCTATCAGTCCTTTCTCAAATGGACCGTCGATCCCGTCGCGGCGGCGTTGCTGACACGAACGGCGGTCAGCTACATGGGCTTGATTGAGGACCGCGAGCGTCAGATTGAGCTCGAGAAGGAAAGACGGCAGGTGTTTGGGAAGATCGAAGGCTGGTTGAAAGGGATGAACCCGCCAGTTGACGTGGTAATTGCGCCGGGCGGCGAGGTGGAGAGGGATGCCTCGCTCA
>JAQUQE010000092.1 GCA_028716225.1 Dehalococcoidales bacterium
ACCAAGGCGACGATGGGTAGCTGGTCTGAGAGGACGATCAGCCACACTGGAACTGGAACACGGTCCAGACTCCTACGGGAGGCAGCAGTGAGGAATATTGCGCAATGGGGGAAACCCTGACGCAGCGATGCCGCGTGGGTGAAGAAGGCCTTCGGGTCGTAAAGCCCTGTCAGATGGGAAGAATAGCCCTATGGTTAATATCCTTGGGGTATGACGGTACCATCGAAGGAAGCACCGGCTAACTCCGTGCCAGCAGCCGCGGTAAGACGGAGGGTGCAAGCGTTATTCGGAATTATTGGGCGTAAAGGGTGTGCAGGCGGCCGGTCAAGTCAGATGTGAAAGCCCGGGGCTCAACCTCGGAAGTGCATTTGAAACTGGTCGGCTTGAGTTCGGGAGAGGGAAGCGGAATTCCGGGTGTAGAGGTGAAATTCGTAGATATCCGGAGGAACACCGGTGGCGAAGGCGGCTTCCTGGACCGAAACTGACGCTGAGACACGAAAGCGTGGGGAGCAAACAGGATTAGATACCCTGGTAGTCCACGCTGTAAACGATGGGCGCTAGGTGTGGGGGGTTTTTAATCCCTCCGTGCCGCAGCTAACGCATTAAGCGCCCCGCCTGGGGACTACGGCCGCAAGGTTAAAACTCAAAGGAATTGACGGGGGCCCGCACAAGCGGTGGAGCATGTGGTTTAATTCGACGCAACGCGAAGAACCTTACCTGGGCTTGACATCTGAGGAACCTCAGGGAAACCTGGGGGTGCCCAGCAATGGGAGCCTCAAGACAGGTGCTGCATGGCTGTCGTCAGCTCGTGTCGTGAGATGTTGGGTTAAGTCCCGCAACGAGCGCAACCCTTGTCTCTAGTTGCCATCATTTAGTTGGGCCACTCTAGAGAGACTGCCGGTGATAAACCGGAGGAAGGTGGGGACGACGTCAAGTCCTCATGGCCTTTATGCCCAGGGCTACACACGTGCTACAATGGACCGTACAAAGGGTAGCCAACCCGCGAGGGGGAGCCAATCCCAGAAACCGGTCCTCAGTTCGGATTGGAGTCTGCAACTCGACTCCATGAAGTTGGAATCGCTAGTAATCGTGGATCAGCATGCCACGGTGAATACGTTCCCGGGCCTTGTACACACCGCCCGTCACACCACGAAAGCCGATGGTACCAGAAGTCGCTGGCCCAACCTTCGGGAGGGAGGCGCCTAAGGTGTGGTCGGTGATTGGGGTGAAGTCGTAACAAGGTAGCCGTAGGGGAACCTGCGGCTGGATCACCTCCTTTCTAAGGTGCAAACCTTAAACAAAAGCAACTCCACCCGCACTCACTCACTATTTAGTTTTGAGGGAGCAAAGCAAGAAAGCAGGCCAGTTAGCGAGCTTTATGCCTCAGTCTAAAGGCGTGCGCCTGAAGGCTGATTTTCTTTCTCTACGGAGGGCCTATAGCTCAGTTTCGGTCAGAGCGCACGCCTGATAAGCGTGAGGTCGTTGGTTCAATTCCAACTAGGCCCACCACTTCATAAAGGGGGTGTAGCTCAGTTGGAAGAGCGCCTGCTTTGCACGCAGGAGGTCATCGGTTCGAATCCGTTCACCTCCACCAGGTCAGCAAGCTAGTGAGCCGATATTTTAAGAAGCGGTGACGGCTGACTGGTAAGTTCCCATAGATTTTCCGGGGATTTAGCTAATCCTCGTTGCTCTTTGACAAGTGAATCGTAAGTGAAGAGAGTAGTCCTTAGGAGTTTCCCAAGGCAAAGGCTTATGGTCAAGCTACTAAGGGCGATCGGTGGATGCCTTGGCGTTGAGAGGCGATGAAGGACGTGGCTAGCTGCGATAAGCTTCGGGAAGCCGCTAAACAGGCTGTGATCCGGAGATTTCCGAATGGGGCAACCCGGCCGGGGTAATGCCCGGTCATCGTGCACTGAATCCATAGGTGTACGAGGCGAACGGGGGGAAGTGAAACATCTCAGTACCCCTAGGAAGAGAAATCAAATCAGAGATTCCCTCAGTAGCGGCGAGCGAACGGGGAAGAGCCCAAACTCAGGCGGTGTAAGCCGGCAAGCGTTGCCGCTTGGGGGTTGTGGGGCCGGTTTGGAGGCGGTTGCCGCCGCCTCGGAAAGTTACCAACCATCCTTTTAGTTGAAGGGTCTGGAAAGACCCGCCGTAGAAGGTGACAGCCCTGTAAGCGAAAAGGGGATGGCTTTCTGGAACCGGTTCCCGAGTACCACGGGGCACGTGGAATCCTGTGGGAATCCGGGTGGACCATCATCCAAGGCTAAATACTCCTCAACGACCGATAGTGAACCAGTACCGTGAGGGAAAGGTGAAAAGAACCGCGGGAGCGGAGTGAAATAGAACCTGAAACCGATCGCTTACAAGCTGTGGAAGGACGATAGTAGTCGCGAGGCTACTCGTCTGACTGCGTGCCTTTTGCATAATGAGTCAGCGACTTACTCTTGGTGGCGAGCTTAAGCCGTGAGGTGAAGGCGTAGCGAAAGCGAGTCTGAATAGGGCGTATTAGTCGCCGGGAGTAGACCCGAAGCCGGGTGATCTATCCATGGCCAGGGTGAAGGTCGGTTAACACCGACTGGAGGCCCGAACCAGTTAACGTTGAAAAGTTATTGGATGAGCTGTGGATAGGAGTGAAAGGCTAATCAAACTCGGTGATAGCTGGTTCTCCCCGAAATATATTGAGGTATAGCCTCGCATGTTGAGCGCCGGAGGTAGAGCACTGGATGGACTAGGGGTCTCACAAGATTACCAAACCCAACCAAACTCCGAATACCGGTGTCTTTAGTGCGGGAGTCAGTCTGCGGGTGATAAGATCCGTAGGCGAAAGGGAAACAGCCCAGACCGCCAGCTAAGGTCCCCAAATCTAAGCTAAGTGGGAAAGGATGTGGATCCGCTCAGACAGCCAGGAGGTTGGCTTAGAAGCAGCCATCCTTTAAAGAATGCGTAATAGCTCACTGGTCGAGTGGGTCTGCGCCGAAAATGTAACGGGGCTCAAGCTTAGTACCGAAGCTGCGGGTTCAAGGTATTTCCTTGAGCGGTAGGGGAGCGTTGTCGTAGCCTGCGAAGGCGTACCGTGAGGAGCGCTGGAGGTCCGACAAGTGCTTATGCTGACATGAGTAACGAAAAAAGGGGTGAGAAACCCCTTCGCCGTAAGCCTAAGGTTTCCTGGGTAAAGTTAATCTTCCCAGGGTTAGTCGATCCCTAAGCCGAGGCCGACAGGCGTAGGTGATGGAAAGCAGGTTGACATTCCTGCACCACCTGATGCGCAGTGACCGACGGAGGGACGCAGAAGGGTAGGCCATCCGGGTGTTGGACGTCCCGGTTCAAGCCGGTAGGGGGGAGTGGCAGGCAAATCCGCCGCTCCTTAACCCCGAGAAGTGATGAGGAGGGGCTTTGCCCCGCAAACTGGTTAATCCCACGCTGCCAAGAAAAGCTTCTAGGTAGTTCATCAGGTGATCGTACTGCAAACCGACACAGGTAGGCAGGGAGAATATCCTAAGGCGCTCGAGAGAACCCTGGTTAAGGAACTCGGCAAAATAGCACCGTAACTTCGGGAGAAGGTGCGCCTCCATTAGGTGAAGGGACTTGCTCCCCGAGCCGAAGGGGGTTGCAGAGAAATGGGGGTGGCAACTGTTTACTAAAAACACAGGACTCTGCTAAGTCGCAAGACGACGTATAGGGTCTGACGCCTGCCCGGTGCCGGAACGTTAAGGGGAGGGGTCATTCGGGTTCGCCCGGAGAAGCTCTGAACCGAAGCGCCGGTAAACGGCGGCCGTAACTATAACGGTCCTAAGGTAGCGAAATTCCTTGTCGGGTAAGTTCCGACCTGCACGAATGGCGTAA
>JAQUQE010000093.1 GCA_028716225.1 Dehalococcoidales bacterium
TCCATCAGACATTGCCGAAAACTCGGCAAAAGCAGATATTCCTGTGCTTGGATTTTCAACTCTCGCGCTTACACTCCCATCTACTGTTTTTTTAATATGTAAATCTAGACTTGGGCTCGCCGTCCCGATGCCGATGTTGCCAGTATCGGCTTGAACGACCAAGCTATTGGTATCCACGATGAGTCCGTGGGCGAAAGTAGAAGTAGCCGATGAAATAGTGGTAGTAGCTATGCCATCAGTACTAAAAGCTCCGCTGCCTATGACCGTCAACTTGCTCGGGGGGTTCGTCGTCCCGATACCGACGTTGCCAGTATTATCAATTACTAAATCAGCGGCTCCGTCTGCACCAGCAATAACTAAAGCATCTGCAGTCCCACTCCCGGTAATATCATTAAATATTTCCCATTTTCTTACGGTATTCTGATAAAATTCTAACCTGGAATCAGTCGATTGCCTATCGATGCGAAGAACTCCGTTCACTTGTAAGGCAGTGGTTGGCGTCGTCGTGCCAATACCCACATAACCCGAAGAGAGTATCCTCATCCTCTCTGTATTGTTGGTAGCAAAGTAAATATCGTCTGAGGCTGTGGCAGAAAGAGAGCCTGCAGCTACCTCTATCTTCAAATCTCCGGTGGGGGGATCAATGGTACCTACGGTTATCTTTCCATACCCTCCTCCGACTAAAAGTTCTGAATCGGAGGATGTTCCAAAACTAGTATTGCCAGCCACAGTAAGCATATATTCCGGCGTCGTCGTACCGATGCCGACGTTGCCTCCCTCTAAAATAGTAAATCTAGGCTGCGTTCCGTCCTCCCAAATTGAAAAACTATTACTAGCTGCTGCGCTATTTAAAAGCTGCCACTGCAATCCAGTCCCGCTGACTAATTCTAAACCGGAAAATCCGGCAACCGTGCTCCTTATTAATCCTGCCACCTCCAAAGCAGCGGCCGGGGTTGTTGTACCAATACCGATGTTGCCGTTACTCCCAATGTAAAACAAATCTGAGGTGCTATTTCTAACATAAAAAGCGGGTTCACTGACAAGAGTTCCATCAGTATCAATTATAACTCCATATCCAGTAGAAGAATCTTGCTCAAAACTTGCTATATATTGACCCCCTCCATTGCCACGGACATCTAACATTTCTGAAGAAATAGCAACATCAGCTCCAATTTGTAAGTTTGCCTGTGGACTTGCGGTGCCTATACCAACATTGCCATTCTCAGACACGTAGAGATTTGACGTGCCTACGGCCAAAGTGCCGGACGTCGTAGTAGAGTTAACTGTTAAGTTGTCAAAAGTACTGGAGGCGGAAGTTAAACCGTAGGTAAGGTTCAAGCTTCCGAAGGTAACGCTGTCTGTGGTTCTAACTGGCTGATCCATGGCGTACAGCTCATTGTCTCCGTGGCCTGTGTTGACTGTAGCAAAAGTAACAGCGTCAATCGTTTGAACATCCTGGTTCATTAAATAGACCTCCGTGGCTCCTTGTCCGGTATTTATGGTGCCGCTTAATACCAAATTGCCAGAACCCCAGATATTGCCCTGAGCGGAAAAGTCAGCTGTAGTGGTGGCAGCTCCGGTAATGGTAGTGTTGCCGGTAAAAGCAATGGTTGTTCCCGTAGCCATTAAGTTACCCGACGAATCAAAAGCCAATCTAACAGTTGAACCGTGAATGAGGGAGTATTCCCCGGCTGCAGCAAAGGTTTCTGTCAAAGAGCCTGCCGAAGTAATGGCTATATTCCCAGAATTTAAAGTTTTAATTGTTAAATTTTGAGAGTCTGCTTGAACAGTTAAGGCTCCTCCTGACACCTGCCACGTAGAGGCTGCAGATCCAGTGAGGTTAAGAGCCCCTGTAGCCCTGATGTCGTCAGTATCAATAGTAATGGTTCCCCCAAAGGTGCCTGTGGCAGCATATATGTTAGCCCATCTGTGGCTGGGAGAGCCCAAGGTATATGTAACGTCTGAGGCAGGATAGATGTTGCCTGCCGTTCTCAGGGGGCTGGCCAGCTCCAAGGGGCCGGAGACAGTAGAGGTGGCAGAACCGTAAAGAACGATATTGCCAGAACCCAGTATATTGCCCGCCACAGACAGCTTGCTGCTGGGAGTTGAAGTGCCAATGCCCACCTTGTCTGTAAAAGAGTCTACGTAAAGAGTGTCTGTGTCTACAACCAAGGAGGAATCCAAGGTAGTGGTGGCTGTAACATGGAGGGTGCCCGTTACCTCGGTATTGCCGGTAATATCCACTGTGCCTGTAATATCAGCTCCTCCGGAGGTGACGTAGAGTCGGTCTGTAGTGGTAACGTTGCCGGTGACGCTCACGCCTCCGGATATAATGTCCAGGACCTGGGTGCCTCCGGAGGTGATGATAATGTGGTCTGAGGTTTCAGCATCAATGGTTTCTCCGGTGGCCAGGGTGATTTTACCTCCGTCTATCTGGATGTCCCCTTCTATCTGAAGGTCGGCTACTGCTCTTCCGTCTGCATTGGTGACAAGAACGGTAGTGGCTCCAGAAGAAGTAGCGTTGATGGTGATGTTGCCTGAATACTGGAGGGTGTCTGTATCCACTCTGCCAGATACCACCAGGTTGCCGGATTCATCAATGTAGTTGGCTGAGGACTGGAGCTCCAGGTTGCCTGTGGGGTTTAAGGTGAGCTTGCCGGAACCAGAGATAGTCTGGTCTCCGAGGAAGCTTAAGTCTCCGTCTATCATGGCGTTGCCGGTTACAGCTAGTTTGGCTGAGGGGGAAGAGGTGGCTATGCCGACGTTGCCCGCAGGATTCAAGAGGATGTCCCCTGCTCCGCCGGAGGAGAGAGTGAGAGCTCCGGCTGAAGATATGGCTCCCGTGCCAGAGAGGTATAATGGGAAGTTAAAGTTAAACCTGTCATATCCTGCGTCCCAGCTAAAAAGAGCATGAGGGGTATCCGAGCCGCGGTAGAATCTTAAGGTGGAGGTGGCGTCAGAGGCAGCGTCGCTGTTTATGGTGAACATCTCAGCTATAGTGCCGGCTATGGAAGAAGATGCAGCTAAAATATTGTTTGCATAAACATTGTTTACATATATATTGGCCCAGTCGTAGGCGGGAGAACCAATATCGCTAACCTGCGGAGAAGAAGGCATTATATCTCCAGATAGGGTTACATAGTCTCCGGTAACGGTTATATTCCCCGTACCGACAATATTGCCTACGACAGTTAAAGCTTCTGTAGGCGTAGTAGTGCCGATACCCACTTTGCCGCTATCTGTAACCACCAAAGCGGGGGTCGTTGTCCCCACAGTCAATAATCCCGTAGGCGTAGTAGTGCCGATACCCACAGAGCCGTAACCGATTCCGGATTTTACGTAAAGCACGGGGGTATTGCTGTCAGTGCTGGTGCCTACAGCCAAATCCCCCCAAACGTCGAGAAGATATCTCGGAGTCGAAGTCCCCACCCCCAAAACGCCGTTAGCGTCTCCGTCCCTGTTGGTTGAGCCCACCAGCTTATTCACCCCACTTCCTATATTAATATTCTCCACTGCCGGACTACCGTGGAAGTTGTTTCCCTGAATTACGAGGGATTCTAAATAGGAAGCGTTGATGAAGTAATCCGCATCGGTAGGACCGAAATAGTTATTTAAAATATTGACTGAATAAGAACTTGGGCTGGAGTGGCCTATCTGAACGACAGAGCTATTGTCGTCAAAGGAAGATTCAAAATAGTTGCTTGTAATGTTGGCTGACACCACGAAGCTGGCGCCGCTTGTTGCCATGGCAATGGCCGTGGTGT
>JAQUQE010000094.1 GCA_028716225.1 Dehalococcoidales bacterium
CATTTGTTGCTCCTACCGCGCATTCTCCATTCGCCACAAAAAACACCCCTTCCCTGGCTTTATTTTCCTTTGCGCCCATATAAAAAAGCCTGTAGAATATCTACAGGCTATAGCGCCGTTCCCTTTCAAAGTCGCGGCGCTGAAAAGGGGCCGTCCGTCCCTGGCGCGGCCCCCGCCTACTCTGTTAAAACTGCGGTACTCTTAAGGGTATCGTCTCCCTTCCGAAAAACTCCCGCACCAAGTTAATTTGTATCGTGTCGAAGTATTCAAGCAGCTCGCGTTTATGCGTTGCTGTTAGTTCAGAGTCATCGTGCACCTGCTGGGCCAGTTTCCGAAGGTCCGAAAGGTCGTTGGCGATACTTCTCATGTATGGCAGGGCTATCTTCAGTACCTTATCATGTTCTGTTTGGGGATCGTCGCCTACCATTTGTGCCTCTGCAAACAGGTTGTAAAATTGGTTGACCGATTCCGCACCGGAAGCCCGCGTCTTGTATAAACTCGGGCCTGCGAATATCCTGTCGGCCACGGTAGGCGCGGGCTTGGTGGTTGTATCCGCTATACCAGCAGCCCGGAGAGCGTAGTCCATGACGGAAACAATACCCATCCCCAAATGACCCGTAACCGACTTTAAGGCATGGTCTGTTTTCTTGGGCGAGATATTAAACGTCTGCCCTAACAGCTTGGAGACTTCCGTGCTGTATGGGCTGTATCTTTCAGCAGGTTTCTTGTATTGATCCCCCTGGGATTCAATCGGCCTGTCCTCAAAGAATTTATAGTCTGCTATAAGCTCCGCAAACACCATCGGCCAGAAGGTAAAGCCCGGCACAAGCGACCTGTACATGCCTTGCCACCAACCATCAAACACCTCTTTGTTTTGTGTGTATAAATAGGTCGCGCACCTTTCTATGAACGTACCGAAGAACCACCCTTGCACACCGTACGGCCTGGGCAGGGGCAAGAAAAGGTCGGTGCTTTGCGGGTTGCCAAGGGGAATGTTAATACACCAGTCCTTTCTCCATTGGGGCAACTCCTGGTAATTGGGGTTGTCCTTGTTCAGCCAGTAAAATGCAAGTGTGGAGAGAGAAATTCCCACAAAGTACTTGAGCATGGTTTTCCAGCGTCTTTTCGGGTCTTTCATTTCACGGTATAGCCTGAACTGCCCGTGAAATACCGGTCGGAAGAAGGGCAAGACTTTCCCTAATTGCCTGGTCGCAACGCCTGTCATGTTGTGGTCAACGGTAATATCCTTACCGGCCAAAGTAGCCTCCAGTGGGTGTACCCCTTTACGGATAGCCATCTTGGTCTGCCCGATGTTTGTACTCATCTCCGAAGCGGTTACCATGGCCTTAATAAGTCGCCAGGGGGTTCCTATTGCTCCCGGCACGGTTTTCTTTGCCGGTACTCTCCAGTGAGTATCGGAGATCGCCCGCTCCATCATCTTTTTAAGGAGCTTCGCCGCACTTTCCTCGTTCATTATGTCAAGTGACTTCATCGTGCCGCCCATAGCGGTAAAGGTATCCATGTACGTCTTCTCTTTACGCACAAACTCTTTGAATATCCCGAGTATGGCGTTCTCCTTCTCCATCGGGTACTGCTTTATGAAAGGCTCCATTACTTTTCTGACCGGCGCGCTGTCGAAAAGCAAAGTAAACAGGCCATCTACCCAGGAGACGCCGGGGATATACCCGTACTCGCCGTGGGCGAAGGCTATCTGCTGGTCCCGCACCGTGTTGTTGTAAGGCCACCGCAGGTTGGCGATATGCCCGGTTCTGAAAATTGAAGAAATGTATTTGCTTATCCAGTTGGCGACCTTCGGACTGATCACGTCAAGCGGTGCTCTAATATAAGCGTTCAAAAGATCCCGGTCGAATACCTCGTATGCCCGGGCCTTGCCGTCCCACCAGTCAATAACTATGTTCTTGTGTTTCTGTGTGAATTTCTGCGGCCGGAAAACGTCAAGGATAACGTCGTTCATTTCCGTAGTATCTACCTCGAAGGGCAACCCCTCCTTGCCGCCGCCGAACTTGTCCATGACCTGATCCAGTATTTCGGTTAGTGTTACCCTTGTTACAGACATGGGCAAGCGTATCTCTTCGATAAACTTCCCGGCCTCCTGCGGGAACTTGTTTACCGCTTCAATGTAGGCGTGGTTCGTCAAACGGGTCTTGTATATTTTGGACATAGTGCGGATCTCGCGCACCAAGCTCAATAAGGGGTTAACAATAGGTAGATCGGCCCCGTGTTCTTTCCTCAACAGCCGGTCGGAGTATGGCACCTTGTCCTTCCTTACCTGGCTCTCGATCCACTGTCGCCTCATCGGTATAGCGGTTGGGTACTTGCTTAAATACCTTGTTATTTCCTCTTCGCTGTACGCCCCGTGCAGGGTGGCGCGGTACACCCTCTGCCGTAACCCGTCCCGCCATTCCCCTTTCTCGTCAACGTAGCCGAACAGCTCGCCCATTTGCTCACGGTAGACCTTGCCGTGGGGAGTTCTCTCAAGTCTCCGCACGTATCCCTTGTATTTATCGAGCGTCAGGCCGAACTCTGGCTTTATCCCCCCGGAGACCACCCCGGCATCTTCTCGGGAAATGATCGCCTGCGCGGTGACATAGCGCATGAACTCCTCGGCGTGTTCCATCGCCTCGGCATACGTTTTCCCCAGCTTGCCCACCCGGGCGAATATCTCTTCTACCGAAGGGCCGACAAACTCCACGGCCTTTTTCTTTTCATTCCACTTCGGAGTACCCGTCTCGGGATCAATGGCCGGTTGCCCCCTGGTAATCCAGCACTCCTCAAACCCGGGGGAAGTTTCAAACCTCCCGTATTTCCAGACCTCGCCGTGGCGCTCCTGAATACCCTTTAGGGCCGCTTCGTGCTTCTCCATCGGCAGGAGAAAATCGGAAGTCAAGTAAAAATACCGCTCCAGGAAGTTAGAGAGTACCCTGTTTTCATCGTAGAATGACTGAAGAACACGTTTAAACCCCTTGGGGGCGTCCAAGTCTCTGCCCATAAATTCGTCAACATACGCCCTTACCCGGTCGTCGGGATTGTCGCTGAAGCTATCCCGGTAGTGCTCAATCCGGTTTTTAACCTGATCGAGCTTCCTTTCGACAGCCGGGTACTTGTAAATATTTCCCGTGAAATACTTATTCAGTTCCGGGGCGTACTTGGCGGCCTGGTCGGGGTGCAGGAAGTAGTGGTAGAAATAGTCTGCCACCCCTTCCCCGAGCAGGGTCTTTTGCGAAGCGTCCGGGTTTTCCTTTAAGAGTGCCTTAACGTAGGGCATGTTCAGCAGTTCGTCGTGGAATTGCTTGTCGCTCAAGCTCATTAAAGCGTCAATATGGTGGCCTAACTCATGGGTCAGTACTCTTAGGTCGCGGGCGTGTCTTGTCCTCGCCCGGATCACCCCAACGTTGGTCCTATAGACCGCAGCGGCGCTCTTTTTATACACCCTCCCCAGCCTTACGGGGACAATGCGGTTAATAGAGCGTATTATTTTGACAATAGACTGCTCCTCGGCCTTGTTTACTTTCGGCCTTTGGGGTTGAGAGGCCAAAGGTCTGCCTAGGACAGTTTCGGAGAAGGCTTGTTCGGCGGGGACTTTTTTAGGCGCGATCTTCTTTGGCGCTACATAAACCCTTCGCACACGTTTGTTGAACAGTTCAGGTATTACCTTGACTTCGCGCCCAGTAGACTTCCTTACTTCTTCGGCTATTTGTGCGGCTTTTTTCGGCGTCCAAGACGACCGGCCAAGGC
>JAQUQE010000095.1 GCA_028716225.1 Dehalococcoidales bacterium
TTAATACCTCCTGTAGTATCGGGGTAAATTCTTTCTCCGGGTCTAGGGCTGCCATTGCTACAAGCCATGCAGCCAGGTTGAGAGCGTCCTCTCTGGACATGCGGGCTGCTCTCATGGGAAGCCCGACGATGATAGTGTCAGCTCCCTGCAGTCCGACTAAAAATTTGTTATCAGCCATGATTCACCTCCTCTGTTTTATAGTCAGGGAATGTTTTTTGTATACAGCTTGAGAAGAAAAAGAGGGCGTCGCCCCATGTCACTGCCTCTCCCCATTTTCTGAATATGCGCTTCTCACCTGTTTTTAATCCGGTGTGTATAATGTAAGGTTTTTCGCCAGGCGATGGATCAAGAACTTTATTCAGTTCGATGATGGATCCGTCCCATGCGTTCGCTTCCATTACGGTAACCCACATAACGATGCCTCCTTTATTTTTCAAGAAATAATGAGTGTTATCTAAAAACCCGGCAGCTTGACGCCCTGTCGTTTCACCTTCCTGGTATCCAGCTCCGGGCTATATTTCAAATTCATTCTGATAATACGTTGAACTTCTTCCTCGGTCGGTGCGCGCATCAGTTGCCAGACGCCCCTCGCCTTTCGCACGTCCCCCAGTCCCATGTCGTAGACTTGGACACCGATCAGGTGGGCGACATCCGGAGGGCAGCCCTCAACTCGAGTCAGCATTCCCACACACACGTCAATAAATTCTTGGCGGGTGTATTCCTTAAAGTAAGGATGGAAAGCAAAGCGGGAGAGGAACTCAGGCGACATCTTCTTCGAGCTATTGCAGGCAGCAATGACCATCGTGTCCAGGACGATCCCCCGGGTCTTACCGCTCTTTGTCTCGAGTATCTCTCCTTTCTCCATCAAACCCAGTAGAACGGAATAGCAATCGTGCCTCATTTTATCTACTTCGTCCAGGAGAAGGAGCTCCGGCTTTATCTCGAAGAGCACGTCGCTTAAACCCGCTGCAGATGTTCTGGACCCGAAAGCCATGTAAGCATAAGGTACGCATGTTCTGACGCATTCCAGGATAACTGATTTCGCGCATGCCGGCGGCCCTTCGAGCATGAAGTTGATTCGGCGTCGCTGGGCGATGGCGTCCGCTAATGTTTCCTTTATATCCTCGAAACCCACGACGAGCTCCATCGACTCCATGAGGGTACTACGGGGCACGGCAGTAAACTTTCGCTCCATCGATGCGGACCATACAACCTGACGACCTTTATCAGTCAGCAGGTATTTTGTAAGACGAGGTTGCCTGACCGCTGCCGTAACATATCCCTGGTCGACAAGACGCTTGATATCGTCTTTAGTGGCGCCCACAACCCAGAACTCCCAGGATTTCCATTGTGGAGGTCTCCGCTTGTCGTCTTCTCGCTCTTGAGCCTTTTTTAATATTTCAATGTCGGTAGCCATTATCGATAAACTCCCGTATATTCGCTATCAGCTTCGACTCTTTGATCTCATAAGCAGATCGGAGCTTTTTAACACTGTCTTTATCAAGGGGCTCAGGACTTCCCCATCTCTCGACGATGTGTTTCCCCATATTGTCTCGAGCAATTAACCCATGTGTGGCGATAACCGCCATCAAGTTGAAGAGCAAGGAGATCTGGTTCTGAAAAGCGTCGGCAATCCCCTGCAGGTGTTCTTTATCCTCCTTGAGCTGTTTGTCCATTGTAGCTTCTTCCAGAGCTTTGAAGATCGCTTCCTCACTGTATTCTTGCATGTAATAGTTTCTGGCGTGGCGTTGCTCAAGAAAGCGGTCGGTAGCCTTCTCGTACCGCTTGGCACGCTGGTAACCCTCGTCATTCTGTATGAAAGTGGCCTTCTCTCGTTTAGCGACTACCTCAATTTCCTTATGAGCGGACCGGAGAAATGAGGCGAGTAGAACGTCATTAAGTTCAGGTGCCCGGTTGTATGAGGCTGCACGAGCGGTATTCAGACGGTCGCCTGCAGGATATATCCAGCCGGCGCCCTGGGGGAGCTCTTCTATTTCGATAATACCTTTGGGAGCAACGTACCAGAACTCGTGAAAATATTGTAGACACCATTTGTACTTCTCCGGTTGGCTGAGCTCCCGGAGAAAGTCGTTTCTACTAATCTTGACCTCGAATGCTCGGCGGGTCAATCCCTTTGAAGGCCACATCTCGAAGACTGCAGCGTCGATATGTCGGTCTGCGCTGAAACCTGTACCATTAGCAACCTGCTCGAGCAGTATCGCCGGGTTGTTACCATTGGCGATATCTTCCACCCTGTATTTTTTACGCAGAAGCTGTATAAGCTCTGCAGATGTATAAGTCTTCTCGTTTTTCAATGTTCCCCGCCTTACTTATCCGGATCTAGCTCTTTTATTTCCTCCTCGGTGAAACCCATCGAGAGAAATTGTTGCCGGCACCAGCCGCGTAGCTCGTTAGCACTCGCTTTGAAAGTAGGTCCAAAAGCTTGGGTCTGTGGGTGTAGTATCAACAGACGAAGGGCAGACGCTAATATCCCTACACCAACCCGGTCTACGGTGAGGTTGAATCTTTTGTCTACAGCTGCGTCCATTAACTTATTGTACCGTTCAATGTTCATGGTTACTTCTCCTTAGTCTTTTTTTCTTCGATATATTCCTGGCGAGACCTATAGTCCTTTTGCGTTAGGTTGGCGCCGGCATGGGGGCAGCTCCCGAGTTTGTCGACCCCCTTCTTCCAAGTTTCAGGATCCGTGGTCTTTGGTACTTCAGTGCATGCACTTTGTAAGCATTTTCTGAAATAGTAGGGGCAGAGAGATTCTTTTATGGTCTTGCGTGGCATTACGTTTTTACTCCTATCGATTTTAGTTGCAGATCTGCAGGATATTCCTGACGAAAAGCGCCATCGTGGAAGAAGGGTTCTGTCTTCGGCAATGACGACCATATATTCTTTTTTAGAAAGACGGGGATGTTAATTTCAATGGAGTTGCGGACAAGCCACTCGATGTGTTCCGGGGGTACTTTAATGAGGGGTTTGGTCTGAGCGCCGATAACTACCCAACCAATCTTAAAGAGCTCTGCGATAGTGGCGTGCATCTTTTCGTAGGGTGGCTCTATAGATATCCAGCGGTGAGCGCATCTCACGTATGGTAGAGTCATTAGAAGGCTGTGAAGGGCTTTCTGGTTAGTTGCGGTACCGCCAATCCAGGCGTTATCCGGGAAGGGTTCCCATCGGTGAAGGTTGGCCCAGTTCTTGGTGAGGAAGAGGAAACGGCAGTAAGGTAGAGAATGGAGTATCGAGAAAGTCGCGTCCCGGACCGTCGACCTTACTCTGACTGTCTTATCGTAGCCATTCTTCAGGTCGAAGTTGATTGTCGACATTGGCAATGACCAGTCACAGAAGAGGTCGCCCTGGAACGCTACACCGACTCTGGCAGGCTTCTTTAAGCTGAGAGCTGCATAGAGTGCCTCGGGCCAGAAATGGGGGTCAAAATCGTACTTATATCTCTCCGGAAACTTCTCAACTTCCTGGCGTGCCCAGCATGCTTCGCCTATCTGGCATAGCCCGTTCTCAAAGTTATTACAACCGCTGTGTATATTCCAACGATGAGTAAGATAGTCAATACGAGACTCCGTGAGGAAATTCACCGGTATAAACCTCCCTTGACAAACAAATTCGGCGAACTTATCATAGACGCAGAGAGCCGTGACACCTCCCGGCTCTTCCCTGCCAAGGGCTGGCGGTTTCACCTGACTGTCAGCCCTTCGTTGTTTAAGTAGCG
>JAQUQE010000096.1 GCA_028716225.1 Dehalococcoidales bacterium
CGCTCCTTATACTACCTGAAGAGGGTGTTATTGAGAAAACCATCGAGGTGAACGAGTCAAAGACTGTAAACGATATTACCTTCGTTTTGGAACGTGTGGAGCTTACAGCAACCGAAGTAAAGTTTTATGTCTTTAATACCCCATCTGATTACGATTTGCCGCAAGGCCCTAATTTGCCTCCGCCACCACTTATGTCGCTTCACGCCGAGGCTGAATACAGTCTGGACGGGAAACGAACTATTGAGGCTGGTTTATCGGGAATTCGCTTTCTGGATGATGGTATGCTGCATACCTGGGACATGCTTGATCCGGTGCCGAAAGGTACTAGAGAGCTTACCTTCACTATAACCAAACTGGGTGAATGGGAAGGCCCCTGGGAATTCCATATACCTCTTGAGTAGGGATATGGTAATGATACTCGCATATGGATTCTGATTGTGATGGACACAAATAAAGCTGGATATCCTACCCGATATCCAGCTCACATATTCTGATTATTGAATAGCTTTATTATTAGCTCTTACCGATTACAAACACCTTGGTGCCGCAGGTAGGGTAAATCCCCTGAGTAGTAGGTCTTTCATTTTTCGTGGTAGCCTTGCCTGATAAAAGCGCGGAGGAAATAACTCTGGATGATAACTAACCCGGAGTAAGTAACACCGTTTTATAATATTGGAAGCGTTAGAATAAGGAGGGTTATTAAAATATGAAGATAAAGGCAATCTGGACAAGCTTAATTGCGTTGCTAGTATTATCCGTACTGCTCCTACCTAGCTGTCAAAAAGCGCCAATAAATCAGGAGATTCCGCCTGATCCCTTTACCACCACGTGGAACCTGGGTGATGAGGGAAGAACTTTCAGTATCAGCGGTAATAGCGCCGGTCATACCGCCGGCAAGGAAACAGAGTTCCAGTTAAGACTGGACAACCGCTCCGGTGACGACCCTTGGCAGGGAGAGTACTGCATCTTGCTGGTTGACCAAGACGGAATTGTGAAAGAAGTCGCTCACGAGCATTTTGACGTACCGGTGGGACTGGAGACGCAGAAGCCAGTGACCGTTGAGTTTCCAGGGAATTTCGAGGGGCCACTTGGTCTATGCGTTGTCATCCCACAGCGCGCTTCAATAATTACAACCCTATGGGTAGGTACAGGCCGTATGGGTAATGCCGGGCCATGGCCAAACATAAAGACATGCCCATACTACCTGACGGAAGAAGGCAGTCGAGAACTCGCTGAGAAATTTGTCCGCAATAGCCCCACGTTCAAGTTCGATGGTAACCAGGTAACCCTAGAACTAGTGGAAACTCTCTACCCTGATATTGAGAATGCCTGGCAATTCATCTTCCACTTTGAGAGCGCCCATGCCGGATATGGCGATAGGACCGGCCAGGTGCTTGCACAGGTAATGACTCCACACGAGGCTGTCATAACTATTGAGCAGGGTGAAATCAAGAACGCTGTCATGGATGAAAAGTGGGATATGATCCAACAAAAGCAAATCGATTCCTCACTACCTCCGCCAGCGCCAGTACCAGCTGCGCCAAACGACAGCATCGTAACAGCCAGGGTTATTGATATCATAAATACTTCCGGGGATTTTCCCTGGGAGATGTTAGTTGAGATTGAATCTTCAGAAGATGTCCCGGGATACATTAACGCTACAGCACACCTGATCGGAGAGCAGATCACATTAAAGACTATGGAGGACTTATCTGATATCGAGAGAGACCAGGTAATTACTGCCAATGTGAAATTAGAGGGGGATGAGAGAATAAGATTCTACTCAGCGGCAAATATAGAATAGACAGATTCCCATAATGACCAAAATAAAGGGGGGCCAGGAAATATACTCCTGGCCCCCCTTTGCCTGTTAATCAGATGCCTTTAGAACTCGAACAGCTCCGGCTGCTCGGCTTTGCCTTGCTCTTCGGCTTCCTCCCGTTCCAGTCTCCTGTCCGCCCTCTCCCTTTCCTGCCTTACCTTGACCCGCTGGTGGTATATCCAGTCCTTAAGCCTCTTAAGCTCACCCATCTGGCAACCATCAAGGCTCTCCACCCGGATATCCTCCGGCATCTCTCCACCCTTATGCCGGGTATAGGTTCTGGTAGAGACATAGAGATAGATCCGGCTCCAGTCGTGGTCCATCGGGAAACTCAGTCCGGCGGTGTAGAGATAGGCGCAGGCTTCGGCATCGGTACCGGTTTCATCTGCACCCTTTGAGGCCCTGATACCCATCTCTAATCTGTCCATCGTGATGGCTCCCTTAATCCAGTCGGGTAATGTTTCTCCCCAACCACCAGGGAATACCAGTATCGGGTCGGTGAATATCCCCACGATATCACTTACCATATCGCCTGTTTTTGGCACAAATACCCTCCTATATATTCTTTAGTTTTCGATTTACTAGCCGACTAATACCGGCTGCCGGCCGTGGTTGGCTATCCGTTTCTCTGCCTCAATAGCCCCGTCGGGTAAATCGCTACGGACAGCCTTGATTGCCGACTTGATGTAGTTAATCCGCTCGATGTCGCAAACAAGGCGTACCAGTCGCTGGTCAAGATACTGGGGCAGGTTAGGGATGTTCCGGGCCTCGTTAGCCACAATCCTGGCTCGTTCCAGCGGTTCGGCGGCCTGGTTTACCAGATCCTCGACCATGTCCATTGCCTCGCTTACCAGTAGCGCGCTCCATCTAATGGGCACAGTTTCACCTCCTCTCTTTAGATTTGCCCCTTACCACGCATAGACAAGGGGGTATTACTCCCACGCACTGGAGAGCAATACCCCCTCACTTACAAAAAAGAGCACAAAAAGGGTGCTTCACAACACCCTCTTTGTGCGTGTCCTTTTTGAGTTCAAGCGT
The DNA here is from genome assembly GCA_028716225.1 of Dehalococcoidales bacterium. NCBI lineage: Bacteria > Bacillati > Chloroflexota > Dehalococcoidia > Dehalococcoidales > Dehalococcoidales bacterium. The sequence continues at coordinate 2,861 of JAQUQE010000096.1, forward strand.
TCAATTTCAGGCTACAGCGACCGGCTCTCTTACCTTACCCTTGCGCTTCGCTTTCGGTTTACTCTCTTTGATTACCGCCTCAGCCTCAACGACGGCGTCGGTCTCTACCTCTGGCCCCGTTTCCACCTCTGGCTCTGGTTCGGCTTCCGGCTCGGCTTGCGCTGGCTCCGGCTTTACCTCACTGGTAAGCATTGGCATTACCACCAGCTTATAGCCGTTAGTGGTAAAGAGGACTGGCGACTTGCCGTCGGTGAGCTTTAGCTCTGGCATACCGCCACAGGCTTTTAACGCTTCGGCAAGGTAACCGCCGTCTAGCCTGACCCTGTTAGCCTCACCCTCGATATCGGCTGGCATTGTGGCTTGCCCCTTATCATCGGGATTAGCTAGCACCATCATGCCGTTTTCAAGGGTAATGTCTATCGGGTAAGACTTACTGTCGGCAAGGGCTCTCAGTGAGTTAATCGCCTTACCTGCCTCAACGGTGTCGAAGTGAGCGGTGGTCTTAGCCTCGGTCGGGATTATCCTTTCCCAGTCGGGAAACTTGCCGTCGTCGCTAACCCACTGATAGCGGATTAGCTCGGTGTCAATGGTGAGCGTCTTGATATCCTCACCCTCAAAGCTAACCCTTGCTCTCTTGGCACTCCGTAAGGCGTTAGCTATTCCTGCCAAATCCTCACGGCTTATCAGGACTTCGCCCTCTCCGTCATAGTCAAGGCTTACTACCGCCAGTCTAAAGCCGTCGGCGCTTACCAGCGTTAGCTTACCCTCTTTAGCCGTAAAGAGAACACACTGTAATACTGGTCGAGTGTCCTCAGTAGCGGTAAAGGGTAATAC
>JAQUQE010000097.1 GCA_028716225.1 Dehalococcoidales bacterium
GGGAGTTTATGATTAAAGCCATTGGCAAGATCAGCGTAAAGAAGGCACAGCCTGCGGTGATTGACGATGGTAGGGTCGATGAATCTTCTTCGGGGATTCCGCATGACGACGGGGTGGTCATCATTGCATTGCCGAGAGAGACCTGGAATACCATACAGGGGTTGGCACAGAAGGCGGGGGTGGCATCGGCGGAAGTTATCTCAGTGGCTTTGGAAGAGTTGGAAAAGAAGCTGAAGGAGGGATGACATCATGGCGCTGGAAGTTGGTGACGCGGTGAAAGGCACGGGGCTTGCGGGTGCGATTGCAAACGCACGGGAAAAGGCATACCCAGAGGGGTACAATCCGCACATGGACAAGTTGGTGAATCTTGAAGCCAGGGCGATAATAGAGTACCTTGTAGAGAACACGGAAGTCACCGTGGACGAAGGTGGTCACGGTGGCATTTCGTAAGAGGGACGCGCACTCAAGTGCGCTACCTTTACAGTAAAATGAAAGAACTCATCGAGGGAATTACCAGGACACAGCGCGTACGGTATCTGTACAAGCTGATAGGCAACGTTGCCGATGGGATGTTCAGGGATCAATATTGGTTGCCAATCCGAAAGATATTCAAAATCTTTGAGAAAAATGACGTGGAGTTTGGCATCACGTCTTCAGAATACCAAAAGGATGACGAGGGTCTTCCGGTTCGGAAGGTTTGGAGGTTAGAGCTTCCATGGGAAGGCAAGACCATTTACGGGCAGATAACGGCTTCCGGGGCCGGGAGCGTCAAAGACCCCTTGGATGCCTATGACGTGACGGTGGTTTTTCAATAGGGAGGCGTCATGCGATTTATTCTGATTGTATCGGTTCTTTTTGCGGTTTCTTGCAAGCAGGTTGTCGTGCGCGATCCGGATGTGTACAAGGCGGAGCTGGACTTTATCGATTCCGCTGCGGACGAGCAGGTACAAAGAGGGAAGGCGCTCATCGAGGCCGCGTGTAAGTGCGTTGAGGTGGAGGGCGTGAAGGCGTTCGAGACCCGTCAGTGCCATGAGCTTGCCGAGACCGTATTGGTCGTGGAAGCACGGATAGGATACCATACCGACTTCATGCGATACCTGGGAGGGCTGTCTGATACACGTCCACCGGTTGACCCACCCGAGATAGCAGAGCCTACAACGCTGTGTCCGGTAAGGTAGATCAATGACTCGGATGACCGATCTGCTCGAGTGGCTGGAAGAGTCGATACCTGACGACGAGGTAGATGTTCTTGCGGAAGAAGCGGCCAAGGAATTCATAAATCCCAAGCAGATCGATTTGGTATCCGAGTACCATAAGCTCAACAAGCTGTTGTTCGGCGGCAAGCTCGGAACCTATCCGATGGCCTGGAACAACCGGAAGCGTTCCGGTGCGTTGGTACGCTATAGGCGGTTGCGGGATGCGGGGGCTTATGCCATCTGGGGTGGAGGGTTGGGGGCGGGTAGTCTTTCAATCGAAAGCATTGAGGTGTCTACTTATTCTGCATTTACGATGAAGGCTTTGTGGAATCGATTGGCGCATGAGATGGTCCATGTTTACTGGATTGAGCAGGGGGTCGAAGACAATCACGGACGGCCATTCGAGGCGGAGATGCGGCGCATCAACGGTATGAATAAGGGAATCACCGTTACAAAAACGGAGATGTGGGACGATCCAGAAGTTCAAGCCAAATCGAAACAGTATGCTGTATATATTGCTATGGTTGACGGCGTGGCAGAAGGATTCCTGATGGGAGCTTCTAATGTTACGCAAAAGGTACTTGATTTTTTTCATCGTTTCGACAAGACACGAGAAATACTACGCAAGAACCCGCGTACATTCGAGGTTTTTTTGTACGATGCACCGTGGCTGAATCGGTATCATGGATTCAAGACATCTGCCAAGAGCTTAGCCATGTATCGTGTGACTCCAACACAACTCAAGGAAATACGCGAGCAGGGTATTTACAAGGGTCTCATATCAGGCGGTGTGTTAAAAGCGGGGAAGAACCCATACGTATAGGAGTGTAGCCATGGGAACGTGGAGTGATCTGTATCGGGCGCTACTGAAAACAGGTGGAGTTGCGGCGGTGGGTGCGTTGGAAGACGCCATGACTGAGCTGCGGAAAGAGGCGAACACTCCGTGGAAGGTGGCGATCATCAAGTTGGCAGCCGAGGCCGTGGAGAAATACGGGGCAAAGGGATTGGACAAAATATCCGAGGCTATAACGGCGCTCAAAAAGGGTAAGACTCCAGACGTATCATTTGCGAGTTTGGCGGTGCATTCGGATTGCTTGGCGGCGCTTCAAAACGCGGAAGCAGATGACAAGAAGAAGATGAACGATTTCTTGGTACTGGTTGGCAAGAAAACAGGTATCATCTTGAAAGCTGTGCTGTCTGCTGTTGTCAACCTGTAAAATCGCGTATAAAATTGATTTCGAGAGCTGATAATTGTACAACAGGTTGAAGGCTGCGAACAAGGAGGCGATATGCCGTCGAACGTAGTCAAAGGGCCGGACGCGGAAGAGGTGTGGAAGCGGGCCGTTGCTGCAGCGACCGATCAATATGGGAAAAGCTTGAAGACGGCTGACCCGGACAAGTTTTATGCAATTGTCATGACCATCTACAAGAGCATGTGCAGTAAGCATCATTGCACGCCGAAAGCCGAGAAATTACTCAAGACCATTCGGCGGTTGGAATTGCTGTCATGACACCAATAAAGAAGGGAAGAGAAAAATGAGCAGGAATTTAGTACCACCAACCGAGATGGAAATCAAAAACGACGGCGCGATCCCCTATGCGTCGCAGATCAAGAACAATTCGGACGCAATCGGCGACACTTTGGCGGATGCCATGGAGTCTGCGGGGTTGCGCGTGCGGATGCACGTTGCGGGGCTTGCCGTAGATACGCTGAACGACGAAAAGGCCGTAGCGATAGGCGGTGTGGCGACCAAACAGTTCGCGCCGACGTGTGTCATCGCCAGGATGGCGACGGTGGTCGGTGCGGTAGCGACCGGGGACGTGGAGTTTTCCGTGGGTATCACGCCGGGCGGTACGGAGATCATGGCGGCGACGGTGGCCACAAATCTCATCGCGCTGAACGACAAGGTGGTCATTCCGTTGTCGGGGAAGAGCGCGAGCATTCCGGCGAACTCGACGGTTTACGTGAAGGTTACGACAATCGACACGACAGCCGGGGCCGGAACGCTGGCGAACGTGGACGTGTGCGGAGAAATTCTCTAGGAGGCGACTATGACGCTGCGCGTATCGGAACAAGTGCCCCCTGTTGGGACGAAGCTCGTCGTCGACGATGACGCAGACGAGGTGGCAAAGATAGCGGTTACCGGGGCTGCTGGTAATCTGTATCAAGTCGACGTGGACAACGAGGCCAATGCTGCAGCGTCTTACCTCAAGGTATATGATGCTGCGTCGCCGACGGTAGGGACGACGGCACCGGACTTCATTTTCAGGGTAGCGGCGGGACAACGGCGGGGCCTGGTGATTCCGGACGGCTGGTACTTCTCGTATCTGTCGTTTGCGGTCGTGACATCCGGGGGCACGGCGGGGACGACGGGTCCGACAAGCGCCGTGACTGTCAGGATGGTAACAACGTAGGAGGCTTCAGATGGAAAAACTGATAGAGAAGGCGTTGCTGCGTGGTGAGCC
>JAQUQE010000098.1 GCA_028716225.1 Dehalococcoidales bacterium
CAAGGGTAATAATCCCGGAGACATCGTCATATTGCAGTCTCCGATTATGACCACGGACAACACCCTCGTATCCGTCTTCGATGCCGATAACCTCTAACCCATATTCGATTATAGCTTTTTTGGTAACTGCCCGAATGACGGCATTCAGGCCGGGGCAATCTCCCCCACCGGTAAGAATAGCGATTCTATTGTGCTTTCCCACGATTAGACCTCCAAGACAAAATGGCTAATATCAATAAAAGCTAGCTCTAGGGCAAAGCGCTGGGAAATTTTTAATCTTGGTAGCGATCTCTCCGCTTATGATAGATGCTAGTGCGAAGCTAAGAATAATCGATCTGTGAGTTCATCATAACTGCCCTTACCTAATTTGGCAAATCACTGCTGCCGGTCTCAACAGAACCGAACGAAGGCAAACCTTATTAAGAGATGTTTTAATATCAGAAGTCACTTGCTGATACCTAGCCAGTTAGTGCCTCCAGCTGGCTTCCATTTCCCGCGGTTAAATAGCTGCGGGTATTTCATTTTGCGCACTGTCTCGATGATGAATACGGCTACGCCCGGAATGACGGCAACAGCCCATCCAGTGATACCTAGCGGTACCGTGCCGAATACTGCCTGAAGGAAAGGTAGATAGACGACCGCTACCTGCAGGGGAATAGCAGCCGAAATGAATATCAGCATCCAGCGATTACGGAATACCCCCAACTGGAAAATGGTGTATTCATCGGAGCGAGCATTGAGAGCAAGAATCCACTCGAAGATAACTACGCTACAAAAGGCAACAGTACGGGCTTCCTCCACTCCGGCTGCTGATTCCATGAAGTTAAAAACCAGTACCGTACCGATACCGAGCATTCCCGCTAGAAAACCGACACGCAGCAACATCCCGGGGAAGAGTAGCCCAACTTTGGGGTGGCGAGGTGGTTTATTTAATTCATCCCCCACTTTCGGCTCAAGCCCAAGGGGAACGGCCATAAGTGTGCCGGTAACCAGATTAACCCAGAGAATCTGTAGTGCCATAAGAGGTGCCTTACCCAAAAACAAAATACCCAGTACCAGAGCAAATAGTTCTCCCATACCGGTGGCAAGAAGGAACATCGCCACATTTCGCAATCGGTTGAAGATAGCTCGGCCTTCTTCAACCGCGGATACTACCGAGACAAAGTTATCATCCACCAACGTCATATCCGAGGCTTCCTTAGCCACATCAGTACCCGTAATGCCCATGGCAATGCCGATATCAGCGGCCTTCAGCGCCGGCGCGTCATTGACACCATCACCGGTCATGGCAATAACGTGCCCCTGTTTTTTAAGAGCATTAACAATCTTAAGCTTTAAAACAGGTTCCACTCGGGCGAACACTGATACCCTTTCCACCCGTTCCGAGAGATCTTCATCGCTCATTTTTTCGATATCAGCACCGGTGAAGGTTTCTCCCGGAGGTAGTTTAAGTTGCCGAGCCACCGACTCGGCAGTTAGCCTGTTATCTCCAGTAATCATAACCACCTTGATGCCGGCATTTTTGGCTTGCTCTACCGCCTCGATTGCTTCCTCGCGAGGCGGGTCATACATGCCTACCAAACCCACGAAAACCAGCTTACCATCGATGTGTTCCTCTTTGAGTTCGGCAAGCTCTCCAGGATGTTCGGCGTAAGCTAGCGCCAGGACCCTCAGGGCATCTTTCGCCATAGCATCACTTATCCCCAGGATTGCTTCTCTATCTGCTTTATTCAATGACACTGGGCTGCCATTTTTCAAGGTGCTGTGGCTCATCTCAAGCAATCTTTCTAGAGCCCCCTTAACGTAAACTACCTTGCCCTTATTCCATGGGTGCAGGGTAGCCATATACCGCCGCTCGCTCTGGAACGGGATCTCATCCAATCTGGGATATGTTTCCTCCAGTGTTTCCTCGTTCAGGCCAGCCTTTGCAGCCGCCACTAGTAATGCTCCCTCCGTCGGGTCACCCATGATGTTACAGCACTCCTTATCCGATGAAAGCAAAGCATCATTGCAGAGAGCGCCTATCTTGAGAAGCAACATCATTGATTCTTCCTTATCAGGATCTAGGATATTATTATCACGTCGAAACTCGCCTTCCACTTGGTAGCCTTCACCTGTGACCTCAACCCATTCTCCGTCGACATAGATCTTCCTTACCGTCATCTGGTTCATAGTGAGCGTGCCCGTTTTGTCAGAGCAGATGACGGTGGCTGATCCCAGGGTCTCAACTGCCACCAGTCGGCGGATGACAGCATTGCGTGAAGCCATATAACGCATACCCGCAGCCAAGACAACTGTGACTACAGCCGGGAGGCCTTCGGGTATGGCTGCTACTGCCGCTGCTACTGCCACCAGGAATATCTCCAACCATTCCAGCCCTCTCCATACCCCCACTCCTATCAGTAGGCCGCAGGTGCCCAGCACCAGGTAAATGATATAGTGACCCAGTGTATTAATGCTCTTCTGCAGAGGGGTCTTCTCTTGTTTAACTTCTTGGAGGCTCGTGGCAATTTTACCCATCTCGGTGGCCATCCCTGTGGATACCACTACAGCAGTAGCGCGGCCGTTTGTGATAATAGTGCCCATATACACCATGTTCTTACGGTCAGCCACGGCAACCTTGCCGTTTATCGGAGTTGTATGCTTATCCACTGATACAGACTCTCCGGTAAGCGATGACTCGTTTATTTTGAGGTTGGCTACCTCTATTAGACGAGCATCAGCCGGTACCTTATCACCTGACTCAAGTATCAGAATATCGCCAGGTACCACTTCTCTACTCTTAATCTCTTCTACTTTACCATCGCGCCTGACTTTAGTTTTGGGGGCTGCCAGCTGCATTAGAGCTTCCATGGCTTTCTGTGCCTTGCCTTCCTGAACATAACCAATCGTGGCCATAAGTAACAGAACTGCTAGAATTACAGAGGCATCCAGGTTTTTCCCCAAGACAAACTCGACAATTGCTGCAGCGAGTAGTATGTATACTAAGGGACTGCGGAATTGCTGCAAAAATAGTAGTATTGCAGGGGCCTTCTTTTTACGCTCAAGCTCATTAGGCCCGTGTTGCTGCAGCCTGTTCGAAACTTCTGACGTAGTTAGTCCAGAATACGATGAACCAAGTTCCTTTAAGGCCTTGTTGGAGCTAATATCATACCACTGTTTCTCTGCCATATTCTACCCAGAAGCCTATTATAGCTATATATGCTAAGCTCAGTAAAATATCCCAAACTCTATCATACAAGCAGTGGAAAAAGCTTATAGAACCATATGAGTTATCGCTATGTTTAGCGCTTGGCTGAACTTTCATGAGGAAAGACGTATTTCGGGGATACTATCGTCGTAATGGACAATTGCACTTTCTAAGCGGGTTCTTAGCAAAAATCATTCTTTTACAGTCAACCTTTTGTATTTCTGTTGATCCGTGAGCGCTATCCAAACTTCTTTGTCAGCGACGTCACAGTCGAAGAGAAGGCGGTTTATGAGCACTCGCCTCCTGTTCGTCAAATGTACCTTTACCGGTTGTGGAGCAGTTAATCGTCTTAGCAAAAATATGCCAAACAGACCAAAGCACCCCAGAATAAAAGGAGTCGGCGCACCAAGTATCCAGGCCAGAAT
>JAQUQE010000099.1 GCA_028716225.1 Dehalococcoidales bacterium
CAAGGGTAATAATCCCGGAGACATCGTCATATTGCAGTCTCCGATTATGACCACGGACAACACCCTCGTATCCGTCTTCGATGCCGATAACCTCTAACCCATATTCGATTATAGCTTTTTTGGTAACAGCCCGAATGACGGCATTCAGGCCGGGACAGTCCCCTCCGCCGGTAAGAATAGCGATTCTACTGTGCTTTCCCACTACTAGACCTCCAAGACAAAATGGCTGATATCAATAACAGTCATCTTTAGGTATGTTCGAAAATCGCCAATCCTGGCAGCGATCTCTTCACTTTCGGCAGATGCTAGTGCAAGGCTAAGAATAATCGATCTGTGAGTTCATCATAACTGCCCTTACCTAATTTGGCAAATCAGTGCTGCCGGTCTCAACAGAATCGAACGAAGGCAAACCTTGTTAAGAGATGTTTTAATATCAGAAGTCACTTGCTGATACCTAGCCAGTTAGTACCTCCAGCTGGCTGCCATTTCCCGCGGTTAAATAGCTGCGGGTGTTTCATTTTGCGCACTGTCTCGATGATGAATACGGCTACGCCCGGAATTACGGCAACAGCCCATCCAGTGATACCTAGCGGTACCGTGCCGAATACTGTCTGAAGGAAAGGTAGATAGACGACCGCTACCTGCAGGGGAATAGCAGCCGAAATGAATATCAGCATCCAGCGATTACGGAATACCCCCAACTGGAAAATGGTGTATTCATCGGAGCGAGCATTGAGGGCAAGAATCCACTCGAAGATAACTACGCTGCAAAAGGCAACAGTACGGGCTTCCTCCACTCCGGCTGCTGGTTCCATGAAGTTAAAAACCAGTACCGTACCGATACCGATCATTCCCGCTAGAAAACCGACACGCAGCAACATCCCGGGGAAGAGTAGCCCAACTTTGGGGTGGCGAGGTGGTTTATTTAATTCATCCCCCACTTTTGGCTCAAGCCCAAGGGGAACGGCCATAATTGTGCCGGTAACCAGATTAACCCAGAGAATCTGTAGTGCCATAAGTGGTGCCTTACCCAAAAACAAAATACCCAGTACCAGAGCAAATAGTTCTCCCATACCGGTGGCAAGAAGGAACATCGCCACATTTCGCAATCGGTTGAAGATGGCCCGGCCTTCTTCAACCGCGGATACTACCGAGACGAAATTATCATCCACCAACGTCATATCCGAGGCTTCCTTAGCCACATCGGTACCTGTAATGCCCATGGCAATGCCGATATCAGCGGCCTTCAGCGCCGGCGCGTCGTTAACACCATCACCGGTCATGGCGACAACGTGCCCCTGTTTTTTAAGAGCATTGACAATCTTAAGCTTTAAAACAGGTTCCACTCGGGCGAACACTGATACCCTTTCCACCCGTTCCGAGAGCTCTTCATCGCTCATTTTTTCGATATCAGCACCGGTGAGAGTTTCTCCCGGAGGTAGTTTAAGTTGCCGAGCCACCGACTCAGCAGTAAGCCTGTTATCTCCAGTAATCATAACCACCTTGATGCCGGCATTTTTGGCTTGCTCTACCGCCTCGATTGCTTCCTCGCGAGGCGGGTCATACATGCCCACCAAACCTACGAAAACCAGCTTACCATCGATGTGTTCCTCTTTGAGTTCGGCAAGCTCTCCAGGATGTTCGGCGTAAGCTAGCGCCAGGACCCTCAGGGCATCTTTCGCCATAGCATCACTTATCCCCAGGATTGCTTCTCTATCTGCTTTATTCAATGACACTGGGCTGCCATTTTTCAAGGTGCTGTGGCTCATCTCAAGCAATCTTTCTAGAGCCCCCTTAACGTAAACTACCTTGCCCTTATTCCATGGGTGCAGGGTAGCCATATACCGCCGCTCGCTCTGGAACGGGATCTCATCCAATCTGGGATATGTTTCCTCCAGTGTTTCCTCGTTCAGGCCAGCCTTTGCAGCCGCCACTAGTAATGCTCCCTCCGTCGGGTCACCCATGATGTTACAGCACTCCTTATCCGATGAAAGCAAAGCATCATTGCAGAGAGCGCCTATCTTGAGAAGCAACATCATTGATTCTTCCTTATCAGGATCTAGGATATTATTATCACGTCGAAACTCGCCTTCCACTTGGTAGCCTTCACCTGTGACCTCAACCCATTCTCCGTCGACATAGATCTTCCTTACCGTCATCTGGTTCATAGTGAGCGTGCCCGTTTTGTCAGAGCAGATGACGGTGGCTGATCCCAGGGTCTCAACTGCCACCAGTCGGCGGATGACAGCATTGCGTGAAGCCATATAACGCATACCCGCAGCCAAGACAACTGTGACTACAGCCGGGAGGCCTTCGGGTATGGCTGCTACTGCCGCTGCTACTGCCACCAGGAATATCTCCAACCATTCCAGCCCTCTCCATACCCCCACTCCTATCAGTAGGCCGCAGGTGCCCAGCACCAGGTAAATGATATAGTGACCCAGTGTATTAATGCTCTTCTGCAGAGGGGTCTTCTCTTGTTTAACTTCTTGGAGGCTCGTGGCAATTTTACCCATCTCGGTGGCCATCCCTGTGGATACCACTACAGCAGTAGCGCGGCCGTTTGTGATAATAGTGCCCATATACACCATGTTCTTACGGTCTGATAAGGCAACCTCGCCGCTTATCGGAGTTGTATGCTTATCCACTGATACAGACTCTCCGGTAAGCGATGACTCGTTTATTTTGAGGTTGGCTAACTCTATTAGCCGGGCATCAGCCGGTACCTTATCACCTGACTCAAGGATCAGGATATCGCCAGATACCACTTCTCTACTTTTAATCTCTTCTACTTTGCCATCGCGCCTGACTTTAGTTTTGGGGGCTGCCAGCTGCATTAGAGCTTCCATGGCTTTCTGTGCCTTGCCTTCCTGAACATAGCCAATCGTGGCCATAAGTAACAGAACTGCTAGAATTACAGAGGCATCCAGATTTTTCCCCAAGACAAACTCGACAATTGCTGCAGCGAGTAGTATGTAGACTAAGGGACTGCGGAATTGCTGCAAAAATAGTAGTATTGCAGGGGCCTTCTTTTTACGCTCAAGCTCATTAAGCCCGTGTTGCTGTAACCTGCTCGAAGCTTCCGAGTTAGTTAGTCCAGAATGCGATGAATCAAGTTTCCTTAGTGCTTCGTTAGAGCTAATACTATACCAATGCTTCTCTGCCATATTCTAACCAGACGCCTATTATATCTATATATGCTAAGCTCAGCAAAATATCCCAAACTCTATCATACAAGCAACGAAAAAGCCAATATAACCACATGAGTTATCACTGGATTTGGCCTGGCCGAACTTTCATGAGGAAAGACGTATTTCGGGGATACTATCGTCGTAATGGAGAATTGCACTTTCTAAGCGGGTTCTTAGCAAAAATCACTCTTTCACAGTCAACCTTTTACATTTCTTTTGATCCGTGAGTGCTATCCAAACTTCTTTATCAGCAACATCACAGTCGAAGAGAAGGCGGTTTATGAGCACTAGCCTCCTGTTCGTCAAATGTACCTTTACCGGTTGTGGAGCAGTTAATCGTCTTAGCAAAAATATGCCAAACAGACCAAAGCACCCCAGAATAAAAGGAGTCGGCGCACCAAGTATCCAGGCCAGAAT
>JAQUQE010000100.1 GCA_028716225.1 Dehalococcoidales bacterium
TTTCGTCTGGAACGATAGTGGTGTCTGGATATCATCCTATATCGGTTGGGATGAAAATAGCCCTTAGAGGCACAGGGCAGAATAGTTCTTGGACTATTACTGCCATAGCGTATTCGACTACGCCTGATAGAACAGAATTGGATGTTGATCTGGAAAATGGCGATAATCCTGTTCTGGATGATGCTTATCCGACAGATTTGACTGGATATTTGGTTTTCCCAGAGAATGATGGCGCGGAAAAGACAGCTTTCTACGAGGTTCTGATAGGAGACTAGGTTATTGATGGTCAGCGACCTGAATGATCCGAGCGGTTCCGGCTTTTTCGGCAAGGGGTATTGGAGTCAGAAGGTCTTCTGGCTGAACGTCCCGCCGCAATGGAGACGCCTCGATGAACACGACTACCTCCAAAGGTTGTTGAATACGTGGGGAGATGTCGGTGAAGACCTGATCAAGCACATCACGAAGTTGCCACAGCAGCGAGATCCGTATCTGGTACGGGCGAAATCGAGCTGGACACGCTGGTTCTACGTGACCGAGGCGCTGCAACATGAAGACCCGGACGTCGGGCCGGTAGTGAGGCTGATCGGCGAAAAGGATTACACATTGATGCCGGAGACGGACTTGGAAAGCCCTCCGAGCGACGACCCAGCCGTTCTGTCCGAGCAGTTTCCTTGGTTTCCCTATGAGCCGCTGGCAGAAGTAGCTCGATACTGGCAGTTGTACTGGTACGATGCTCAATACGAGGTGGTCAATGTTCGGGCGCGGAATTTCGACCAGACGGAGATGTACAAGGCGTCTACTTCGTTGGCCAACGAGATATGGGTGAAGGGCGGTGATTTGACGCTGCTCTTCAACTATTTCTCGAGCAGGGATTGGGCGAAGGATGTATCCGAGTATCCGCTGAACGGCACGGTACAGATCGGAACAACGGACGGATCGAAACGGCCCAAGGTGGAGCTTCCGGTTTTGCCGGTGCGCTTGGTGAAGAACGTGAATCCCTTGTCCGGTTTGGCGTCCGATGCGCGGGTGGCCATCTACATGCCGATGCAGAGCGGTGGTCCTCGCATTTTTTACGATATGCCGGACCCAGTGGATGAGAACGTAGGGACACTTCGAGAGGCAAGCGGGGGCGTGCTGCAGCCGACGGTGTACGGGACGGTTAATTACCTGTCGGGTGCTATATTGATAGATTTGCCGGGGGCGTCTGTTTATTCGAGTTACACACCGCTGCCGATCAAGGCGAAGTACACGGTGCGCGGGTATTACATGTTGTTCAACGCGCCTCCGACGATAGGGTACTTAGCCAAAGATTTTGGACTGGATAACGACGAGAACGATCCAGAGGCCGTACAGCGGTCTACGATTGCGAACATCGCAAAGTTCTGGTCTTTAAAGTCGACGGCGGCGTCGTATCGAATCCGAGGGGCTATCAGTCTGTTCGACGTGGTTATGGAAGGTTTGTATAGGGTGTGCGACAATGCGCTGGCTGCGTTGTTGCCTGCGGACAAGCTGATTTGGATCAACGACAGGTTGTACACGGACGTGCGACCGATTTTCATAAAGTACGATCACATAGCGTCCGACGAGCATTACTTTGATTACGGGACAGGGCCGGGGGACTGGATTCAGGTCACGGACAATATGCTCATAGCTTTGGATTCTGGTCGTTGGAACGGCATGTCCATTGGGCAATCGTATGCGTTGGACGTGACGCAGGGGTATTACGCTCCGATTTCTTCATTCACCCCAGGGGTTAAGCGGGGGCCTGCTACGGTGTTTTCGGTAACGCCGTTGAATGACGTGGAACTGGACGCACTGGGTTGGCAAAACGGATACAGATACAGAATTGACATGCGTCGGTGCCAGTTTGAGGCGTTTAACTTCCCAAAGGACGGATCTGGAAACCAGAATCCAAATTTGTTTGCACTGTCTCAATATGTATACAACGCAAATCCGTTGCTTGGTACGCCGCCGAATATCAACGACACGTACTATTACATCGACAAAGAGGAATCGGCGTGGTCGCTGTTGTCTGCGGGGGCCACGCCGCCGGAGGATATGGGGCGCTGGACAGTGCTGATCCAGTTTGGTGCGGGAGTGGCGTCTCCAATATCGGCATTGGATAACGTGGCGGTGAGATACTTGCCGCTGTTCGACTCGATGTCCTGTTGCTATTGCCGGTCGAACAACATGCGGGCTTTTGTAGAGGTTACGGATGAGGCGTATGGCTTTTATAACACCTATGAGAAGATTGAGTACGCCATTCGTCGGCTGAAACCTAAGTTGCAACAGCTTGTCCCGATCCATGCCAGGATTATTCAGTACGAGGTGACGCGGAGGTTTGAGGACAATATGTTCGGCGTCTACCAGGGCGCTGCCGTGCTCCACACGCTCGATGGGAGTCAGTTTGTTGGCAACATCGATGTGGAGGTCACTGTCGAATATCGGGGTGATGCCGATCCGGCGATTCCAACGACCGGTTTGGACATCAAGTTGGAAAGCGCAACGGCTGGGGTAATTTTCAGCTATACGGCGTGGACGCCACCGGTGTTGGGAGACAACGACACCTGGGTTACGGTAGTGACTCAAACGGTTACGCTTCCGGCTACACAGTCGGAGGTTTATCTGTACGCCAAGGGCGGTAATGACTCCAACTACGGTGACGTGCGCTGGACATGCCGGGTGACACGGAGGGAGTAGGATGCCGCTAGGATTGATGGCCAGCGTAATCGAGGCAATAGCGGGTGGACCGGAAGGCGGACCTTCTGCGTCGATGTCTATTGCGGGACTGGACCCGGAAGATCTTAATAAAGCCTATAAGAAAGACGGCGTAGATCTGTCAGAGCGGGCCTTTCAGTATTGGCCGGAGTCCATTTCGGATGCGATCAGCATAGGCTGGGAGCCGAAGTCTGTTACTGGTGGAAGTCATGCCTTTTTGCAGTGGTCGCAGAATAGTGGCCGGATATTCTCGTTCGATGTTAATCTGACTCGTTTCACGATGCCGGTAGACACGCGGAGCACTTTGGAGAAGCTGAAATCGGCGTCTCAAAGGCCAGACAGCCAAAACCCGATTGATAACCGTCCGTACAATGTGAACGTGCGGGAACAGATCAAATTTTTGAGAGCGTTTTGCTATCCTACGTACAAGGATATTGGGGGAGTGATTTCGTCGCTGCCGCCGCCGATTGCGGTATTGTACATGCCCAATATGGGATTAAACGAAGACGGTAGCGATGTACTATATGCGGTAATGACTGGCTGTGACGTGACATATCGGTTGCTATTTCGGGATGGGACTCCGAGAGCTGCGACTGTTTCGTTGTCGTTTACGCAGGTTGTTCAGACTAAGGACGGAGTGCGGTTTGTTGGGTTTGGCGAAGGTGCTCCGACCAAATACAACATGGACGACCGTGAGAAAATGGACAAAAATGCCGGGCGCAAGCTGAACGGCATGAAGGATTGGGGAGTTTATGATTAAAGCCATTGGCAAGATCAGCGTAAAGAAGGCACAGCCTGCGGTGATTGACGATGGTAGGGTCGATGAATCTTCTTCGGGGATTCCGCATGACGACGGGGTGGTCATCATTGC
>JAQUQE010000101.1 GCA_028716225.1 Dehalococcoidales bacterium
CTTTTCATTTTCAGGCCAAAGGAGCGAGCTTTTTCCTTGATACTGAACAAGGTATGTCGAGAGAGATGAGCTACCATCTCATCCTGGGTAAGCTTGCCATAGTTGAGTTTAAGCCAGTCTATTTCTTCGGCTGTCCATCTATTTCCCCAGGCCATCCTCCACTCCCTGGCTGTGTTCTTCCAGCCACCTGTCGTAAGCTTCATGGTCCTTTATTGTACCGTACATAAAATACTCTGGATGCTCCTGCCGGCATTCCCACATCTTTTGATTATTCCATGAGACGAAGCCGCGGTTATGACTGCCGTCCGCAATCTGGGCGGCCAGCATTGCCTCTGGAGTCTTTCCGTGGGCCCGGGCATAGCAAACATACCGGGGATTGAATTTAGGTGCCTCTTTATTTTCCATCGTAATATTGTCCCAGCCAGTATTTGAATAAGCTGCTTAATATCTGGTCCGCTTTAGCGGTAATCTGCATGGTCTCCCAGAGGTTATATTCGATCGCTGACTGTTGTAGGTCTTGCTTGTTATCGTGCTCAATGTTTTTTGCCATGGCGTCCACCAGTTTATCGCCGGCTTTAGCGTTATCAGCTCCGATGGATATAGCAGCAATCATTTGCTCTTTATCGGAAGGCTGAACGCACATCGTTTCGATTAAGAATTTAGTACTGCTTAAGGTTTCCTGGCCGATTACGAACATCGGTCCGGAGTCCTCTAGCAGCTCCTCTTTGACGGCAGCCGGGACTTTCGGATTTTTAAGTATAGGCAATTCGTGGTATAACCGCTGTGCTTCACCACGGATAGCATGAACATTAACAACATGTCCCAGGACAGGATCAGTCATCAGTACCTGCTCTATTTCCTTGCGGAGAATATAGTAACAATCCGGTACCTTGCCGATGCAGCCGGGCATGGCCTCTACTACTATATCCAGTAAATCAGTAATGTCTGGAAACTGAATACGATGGTTAACATTAGCCTCAATGACGGTTATTAATCTCTTGATAGCTTCAGCCTGAACTGCCACCTGTATTTTAGAGCCGGGGATCTGGATTTTATTGGTAACCGTATCCAGTAGTTCATCGGTCAATGCCAGGGCATAGCATTCTTTTTTATGCATTTCTTTGCCATCATCCTTAGATATGGGGATATTGCATATTACCCATGTTCTAATAGCTTCCTCGCTTGCCTGGTTGAACTTATCCTGGGCGTCAGTTGGGAAATCTCCATTTTTAATTTTCGGCCAGGCTTTTACAACCACGCTGAAAAAGGCATCTTGGGCAGCCGAGACGATGGTTTGAAGTTGTTCCGTGGTTTTTCCAAAAAACTTATCCTTTGCCATATTTACCCCTCCATTTATTATTTAGTTTTTAAGATCTTTCTCAGTAGCTGGACCAAAATCAATAAACTTTCCGTTCTTGATTTTCAGTTCGGTCAATTCATTATCTGAATCATAATAGAAGACACGCCTATCACCGATACCGTATATTCGGTCTAGTTCTTCAACTGTGTTTTCTGCGGCATTAGTAATGGACATAAATCTGTCCCAGGGGCCAACATCATCTATCACGATCCTTTTTTCGTCGATAGAAATAAGAGCCCAGTGGGCCTTAGCACTGAATGGCATAATTATTAACCTCCTATTTTATTTCTATTAATCCATCGAAACTGGTATTGAACAGGGGTTTAAAGATCAGATTGGCAACTTTCTTACCAACAGGGCGGAAGAGTCCGCGGTCCCCGTTGTCTTCAACCAGGACGTGAGGAACTGTTTCGATCATATACAGCTTACCCTCCCGGCCCTGGCTGAAGAGGCTCTTGCCGTGATGTTTGATATGGTATGCTGTGGCGTTCTTGGCCTCCATTATTATGTTAGATAGCGGCTCTCCCAGGCCGTATTCGTCCTTCAGGACGGTATGGCCAACAACGGAGCCGGCCGGGATAGTTTTAATACCGCCTTTAAATTTCTGGATTTCCGCGCCCGGGACATTAATTTCTATCACCCTGGCTGCTTTGGGTCCATACTGGGTGGGAACATTTACCTCATCACCCAGTTTAAGATTATCCACCGAATAATAGGTATAGTATCGTTCGTTGTCGTTTGTAAACTGTACTTTTACCAGCATTAAGATACCCTCTTTATTTATTGCGCCGCAGCGCTTTCATTTCGTCCTCGAGATCCTTGCGGAGTATTTTCTGGCCGGCTTCCGATAATACCAGGAACTGGTGATTTAGTAGGCACATTAGCTTACTTTCAACCGAGCAGCAGGTACAATGCTTGGGCATGTTTTTAAAGATGCATACCATCGTATTCCTCCTATCCTAAAATAAGGTCGGATTCAGGTCCGCCTCTTCCTTTACTTTGGCTGCCTTCTCTGTCTCTTTAGCGGTCCTAGCCTTGGTCTTGCGGTGTTCTACTCGCTTCGCGTAAATCCAGGCTTTTAAATCATAGAGCATATTGATTTGTTGGTTAGTGAGTTTGTCCGTTTTTAAGTCCTCCGGTACCTCGGTCTTGGTTATAGCACAGGTCTTGTTAAATACATACATATAGATTTCAAACCAGTCATGGTCCAGTGGTGCCTCCAGGGAAGCGGAAGAGAGGTACCAGGCGGCCTCGGCATCCGTGCCGATCGGCGATCTGTTTTCATGAAGAGCAGCCATATTTTCTAACAGGCGCTGCAGGTTAATAGCCTCCATGATCGTCCGGGGCGGCCGGTCCAGGTTCTGGCCAAAGCAGATAACGGGATCGCATAGAGCGCCAACCAGATTATCGACCCAGCCTTCGGTCTGTTTGTCTTTTTGCATGGTCATAATAGCGACTCCTTATAGCATGCTCTGCATTAAATTTTCAGGCTTCTTATTTTGCAGTACCTCCTGCATTTTGATCCTGTCAATTACCACGGTTACAGTTTGGATGCCGGTCCCGGACTCTTTAAAAGCATCCGGTTCGTTCTTGGAATACCAGCCTCCCAAGTCTTCAACCAACGAGCGGAAGTATGCAGACTTTTTATTCTCGCGGAAGGTGAAGCCGGGGCTCATAATGCTGACCAGGCGGCCGCCGTGTCTCAGGAAGTTGAGGGCATGGCAGACATGGTCGATATCCTGCTGGTTTTCGAAGGGCGGGTTCATTAAAACTCGATCAAAGGCCAGGTCGCCGACATACGGTTGTATTTTCAGGAAGTCCACATGCATGGTATTGAATTCTTTCTTTCGTAATACCTCGACATTCTTCTCGAGCAGCTCAATACAGGTTATGTAAGGCACTCCGACTATCTTACCAACCATGTCGGCGATGGCGCCGGTGCCGGCAGAGGGCTCAAGTACCCTCATGCCGGGCCGGAGATCTGCCAGTTCGATCATTTTAGCAACCAGGGCCGGGGGAGTCGGGTAGAAGCCGAACTCCTGAGGCGGGATAATCACGCCGGTAGAAAGCAGATCGAGTAATTGCTGCTCCGGTCTTTCCAGGAAGACATGGCCGCCGTATTTACGGTTCCACTTGCCGCCCATAGCCTCGAGTACCTTATTGACGGACTCATAGGTCTTCCGGTCAAGCTGACCGGAATGCAGTTTAATCATGTCTCCT
>JAQUQE010000102.1 GCA_028716225.1 Dehalococcoidales bacterium
CCGGAATATAAGCCTGCGTATGTCTGCGGTGTATATGTCCAGTATCCTCAGCCACTGAGGCACAAAGTAAATAACTCTCGAACACGGGCTGGCATAACCCCAGGAAAGATAGGCCTTCATGCCACCCTGCTCCAGACGGAATATTTCCCAGGGTACCCTCTGGGTAAGGGCAACCCTGGTGTCTGTTTTACCTTCGACCAGATCCACCGTGCCGTTAGCCAGGAAACACCGGTAGTCCAGGCGGCGCCCCTCTTTACCAACCGGTATTACTCTGGCGTATTCACGGCTGAGATAACGCGCGATATAGGCCTCCGCCGGCTCCCCAATATTCTTCAGTTCGCCGTCGTAGCTTCGTGGCTTGCTACTCCTATCCTTCAAGAAGCCTCCTTGCTGACCTGGTCGCCCCAGACTTCCCAGCCAAAACGGTGCTCACGGCCAAACAACTCGCACTTTCGGGTATTTGGGTACATCTGATCGATGATTTCGTAGACAACTTCCGGCTTTCGGCTGTGGTCCCGTACCTCCGCGCAGATGACGCTGGCGGGCTTATCTCCTTTGGGAAGCATCGAGCCTTGCGTGGCAAGCAGCAGTAGCTCATGCTGCCCGTAAACATAAAAGCCCAATTTACCGTAGGTTGGCTTATCCTTTACCCAGGTGAGATTTGTCTTATACTGAAAGCCTAGCTCGCCGATTAGTCGCAGGGCCTCGGGTAGAAGCGGATTGGTGGCCCAGAGGAATAAAACACAGGCTGGTGCCGTATGGGATGCGAAGTTAAGCTCCTTCAGCCGGTTTAACATCTCATCCACTGTCCGGGTCCGGTAGTGATTCTCGGCGCTTCCCCCCAGACCGGAATTGTTATATTGCCAGGGCGGGTCCATGTAAAACACCTGGAATATACCCTCCGGTAGCTCCGGCTCAGGATTGATTGCCACCTGACTAACTTCACGCCTTGTTGCGTCGTATGCCTTGTGGATACTCATGCCGTCGGGTTTAATCTCGTTGAGTAATTGGGGCTTGTGCTCCGCCACGTACTCCAGCTTGTCCCACTGCCGCCCTGACCCCAGGCCGATGGATTGAGCAATGATGTCACGGGTCCTTCCTTCAGCTTGTGGAAAATTTTCCACAAGCTGGGGAATAGGTCCTCCGGTTGAAGTGGCTTGCCTTTCCCGTGCTCTTACTGCCTCAATCTCCTTCAGCGCCTTGCCCTCGTTGTAGAGTTGCTGACCTGTCTTGATGCGGTAGCGGTTGAATTCGATAACAGCCTGGCACTCGTCAGACTCAGAGGCATAGCACTCGCGAATTACCGGTATCAGTACCGGTATGCCCTCTTGATACGCAACCCGGGCGGCACGCCAGCGGCGGTGCCCGGAAATAATCTTTCCCTCAACGGTGACATGTAGCGGCTGGAGGATGCCGAGATTCTTGATGCTATCAAGTAGATCCCGAAACCCGTTCTCTCCGTAGATACCCTCGCTGTATCCGTTAGGATGCAGAAGGCCGGGGTCGTTAAGCCACTCTATTGCTTCCCGATGTTGCTTGCTCATGCCTTAGCCCTAATCCTTCTTCCCCACACACCTCGCACATAGCCTCCTTGCCGTGGGCAAGTAGTAATCTTTGAATATCCGTCCGCACACCCGGCACTTATAGCGACGGAGCTTACCGTAGTTCATTCGGTTACTGACCGGTTGTTCTGGAAACCCCATTTCCTACCTTGCACCGACCTTACCGCCTAGCCTGATAACGCTCGACTGCCTTATAGAAATTAGAGAGCCTATCCAGAGTCAGTTTCGAAGGCGGCAGCGCCGATTCGAAATCACCCCGAACCACGTTAAGATGGTAGTTCTTCAGAAACCAGATCGAGATTTGAGCATCCTGCACGTCCAGCTCGCAGATCTTTTTCTTTACCTTTTCCCAGACCCGAAGTAATTCCTCGTCTACGGCTGGTATGTCACTCGATTCAATATCCTGTTTCAATACCTCTTCCGGGAATAGATCGTCAGGCGCTTCGGTATCCGGAGGCGGTAAGAGTAAGCTCTGACCTACTGGTATCTGGGCATACCTCTGGACTTCAATCAGGCTATACGGAGCCGATAGACTGAGGACTCTCACCGTCTTACGCCGACCGTCCGGCTGCACCTCCTGCTCAACAAGCTTGAGCAACAGTGGAATCATGGAAATCCGGCCGCAGATACCGCGAATGAACGCGATCGTCGAATTTACGTTTCTTATGGAATTGAAAGAGCTGGTATCAAGCTGGTAAACGCCAAAGCCCGGGCAATCAGGCAGCAGGAACTGCAGATTCATGACCCGTCGGCAACGACTTCTTTCATAATACGGACAAATATCGGGTGAGCAGCTAATCTCTCTTAGCTCAGTATCCACAGCGTCCCTGGTGGCTATTTCACCGGTTCCGATATCTACCCGGGCAATCGCCGTCTCTCCATCGCCGCGGCAGATTAATCCCCTGGTAGCGGAATAACACTTCAAAAACTGGCTGGCCCACTGCGACTCGTCTTCGGTCGGGAACATGACCCGCAGTTCCTTGGGCTTATCGCCGTACACCTTTTTTACCTCTTCCGGACAGACAAAATAGTCGGTTGGCGACGGGTAGACCATCCCGTCATCGGTCTCCTTCCTTAACCCCAGCCTGATCTTACCCAGCCGGGGCAGCCTTACTACTTCACTAACTCCCTTTATCGGCGACATAATTACCTCCCTCAATTGTGGAATCTCCGTTCTGATTCAATAACCCCTCACGGCCACCTATAGCTACAGCAAGCGTGATTAGGGTGCGCAGTCTTCCCTTTACCGCCTCTTTGCCATCGTTTGACGGCGCTTCACATACCTCTATGAAATCTGTTTTACATGACGTCATAACTGTTTCCGGATAGATAATATTATTACCTCTAATGATTAACCGTATTACTATCACGGGGTATAAAAAAATGGTGGGCCATAGCCCTTCTGATCAGGGTGCTGACATCGGTCCGCTCCATCTCGGCTATCTTTTTCAGCTCTCGGTAATCAGCCCTGGGGATAAGCACCCTGATTGATACCTTGTTTCTACCCGAGGTCTTTGGTTTCTCCGCATCCATTGGCTCACCTCTATGACATTGTCGTAATGATATTACGATAGACAAAACCCACTGTCAAGACAGCGTTGTCGCCATATTGTTACCTTTCATATCTAGAAAGACGCCAGATGTGATTTATAAGCTCCCTGCAAAAAGTGTCATAAAGCTCTTGACAAATATAAACGGTGGTGATAATATTACCATAACGCACATCTTAAGGAAAGGGAGATAATCACCATGTCAGTAACCCTGGCCCAACTGATTCGAGCTGCCAGAACACGCCTCGGCGAGACTACCCAGGGAGACCTCGGTAGAATGGCCGGTACCAGCCTCGAGAATGTGACCGCCATCGAGAATGGCCGTAACCTCCAACCCAGCCCCGAGGTTATCGCCGGGCTCTCCAAAGCCCTTGATCTGCTGGTAGAAGATATCTACGCCGCCATTACTGGTACCCTGGAAGACTACCCCTGGGTAAAACCGAGGGAGCTCGACCTTAAAG
>JAQUQE010000103.1 GCA_028716225.1 Dehalococcoidales bacterium
AGCCCATCCCAAGCTTTTTTCGCGGTGCTGGTTATACCTTTCCAAACTTTAGAGAGTCCCTCCTTGACCTTGTTAAACGCCCCGATGATTAAGTCTCGAGCTTTGACGACGGGCGCCACGATAACGTCTTTGATTTTATTCCACACCTTAGCGGCGGTCTCTTTTATCCAGTTCCAAACTTTAGAGAGAAACTCTTTGATTTTATCCCAGTTGTTCTTTATGAGAAGCACCAGCCCCACGACGGGTCCGAGAATAACATACTTGATTTTATCCCATACCGCCGCGGCAATCTCTTTTATCTTATCCCAAATCCCCTTGAGGAAACCGAAGATTTTATCCCATACTCCCTTTATGGCGTCCCAAACTTTCCCCATCGCTTCCTTCACTTTATCGAAGTTCTTTATCAGGAGAACAATCCCCGCTATGAGCGCCATAATCCCTATAACAATCCAGGTTATAGGGTTGGCGAGAAGCGCCGCCGTCCACGCCCAAGTTTTAGCGATGGCTCCAACCAACGCGGGAGCTAGTTTGGCTATCAGACCGCTAGCGAAACTCGCTATATGGGCAATTCCTCCCTTCATTGTTAGGAGAAGGGTGCTCATGGCGCCTTTTAGCGCTCCAAGCTTGCCTATAGCGCCTACAGCGACAGTTTTAAGGTCACCTAGGTTCTTACCTAGTAAAACGGAAATACCAGCAAGGGTCATCATGGGGGCAGAGAGTCCCGAAAGAATACCAGCGCCCGTCGAGATAACATCGTAAAGGTTGGAATGTGCAAACTTGAGCTCCGCGAGCCATTGCTTCATTTTATCAAGGGTGGTAAAGTATTTGTTATCAATCGCCGCGTGTTCTTCGAGAACCTTTCCCGAATGTTCAAGTTTTTCCGAATATTCAGCCCATTTCTCCCCCGAAATTCCAAGTTTTTCCTTGAGCTCGTCCAGCCCCCCACCTGAAGCGGCAACTTCATTGAGCCCTTCCCTGAAAGCTCTCAAAAGTGCCTTAGGGTCAGTTATGTCCTCACTTAACGCCGCAAGAAGAATTGCCGTATCGTTCAAACCTAGCCCCATCTTTTTCAACTCTGGCGATGTTCGCCCTACCGTGCGGAGAAATCCTTCAACTCCTATAGCGGTAGAGGAATATGCGAGCCCTAGAGCCTTTTGAGAATCTGTAACATTATCTGCTTTTACTCCGAGAACTCCAAGCCCCAAGCCTGCTTTCGCAAGCGTGGGAGCATCACTCCCTATTGCGTCAGCCACCATATCCCAATAGGAGCCATATTCTTTAAGGGCTTCTCCTGAACGTAATCCCTGGACTGCCGCAAGGCGAAAAGTGCCTAAAACGTCCTCAAGGACAAAGGTCTCATTAGAGGTTTCGTTAACGAGATTTCGCATTTCCTCCGTGGTTATACCAGTTAAGGCGGCAACCTGGTCGTTGGCTCTCGCTAAAGAACCCATACTTTGCGCCAGCGCTTCTCCTCCAGCAGCGGCACCTCCCATAGCGGCACCCGCAATAAGCCCCTTCTTTCCCGCGCTCTCTAACGAATCCCCACTTATCCCCGCGATGAAATCCGTCGCGTTACTCGCGGATTCGGATACGGAATCAATAGATTCCTTCACCCCATCCATCGCCGTTTCCGCCGCTCTCCCCGCTTCCTCGGCGGTGCTTCCGATTTGTTCGATGGAACCGCTTGCCTCTTCGGCAGAAGAGGAAACCTCCCCCGCGGCGCTATCGGCGGTGCTCCCTATATTATCTATGGCGTCGCCCGCGCCCTCCATAGCAGAAGAGATGGAATCAGCGGCGCTCTCCGCTACACTTGCGATTTGCTCGATTGCGGCAGAAGCGTCATCTATTGCCGATACGGTGATTTCAATGCCTGCCATCAGAAAGCCTCTCTAACAAATTGCTCAATGCTAACACGAGGATATTTGCCTGAAGAGGGGTAAGCTCATCCTGCGTTCTCGCCAGGGGAACCCCCATCATTTGCAGGAACGCTATCTGTTGCCCCTCCTCGCTCATAGCGAAAGCTGGACATCTCATCCTCGCGTTTTTTGCCCTTGGAAACCCCAGTTATATTTTGAATGGCTTGGGAGATTTCATTCACAACGATAACAGGAAGCCGCGAAAGCTCCTCCTCCGTGTAATCCTCCACAAGCCCCATCTTGCAAATGAGGATATCGGATTTGTAATCGTTGTGGAGAACAACCCCAAGGTCAACCTTGCCTCCGCGCCGAGCTTCGGTCATGTCAATGTTTATTCCCTTGGCAAGAGCTTCCTGCACCCTAGCCCATTCCCCACTTGAAAGAGGACGAACTAGAACGGTATCGCCCAGAGAAGATATTTCAACTTCCTGTTGTGCGTTTGTTCCCGCCAGGATGTCCGATTTCTTTAACATATCAACTTCCTCCTGCTATCATCTCGCCCTGGTTGTTATCCAGTTGAACAAGAAGCTCTGTAAATAGGTCTCCGCTCAATCCCGTTATCGTTCCCGCAAGCGCGGTTCCTTCAACCTTCTGTTCTACGAGTCCCGCGCCTTTGGGGCTTATCTCAGCTGTGGTAGCTAGCCAGCGGGGGAGGGTTATGTCCATGCTTCCATCGGTGCCCGCGTCGAAATGCAGAGATATCGAAACTTCTGTTGAGCCACCAACGGCGGGAGCTGAAGCGCCACCCCAAATCAGCTCGAGGAATGAGGTGTCATCGTAGTAGGGTGTGATAGAAAGCGTAACTTCTTGCTCTGCGGCGATAAGCCTTCTCGGGAAACGAGAACCCAGGCTTTGCCCCGTTTCCGCTTTAACATTGTTTTTGATTTCAAGAGATATTTCGCTCACCTTAGTTGAGATATCAGTATTGCTCTTCTTAATCGTTACCTCATGGAACACTAGCGGGTATTCGTCGGGTATCAGCGCTTCCACCGCGCTTCGTTCGGCAATAGTCCCCTTGCTATCCTTTGCGCCTACAATAGATAGCTTCGCGTTAGCGTATTCATCCGCGACCTCTAGGGAAAGCCCATCGAGAGAACAGCCTGAGAAGATGTGCTCGAATACGTCTTTCCCAAGTCTGGTGCAGAACGACGGGAGAATGTTATTATTATTGCCCCAAATCTCGTGCTTATCTCCAACATACTCGTATCCACCAAGCGCCCACTTGAGCACCCATCCTATCGTTCGGATGTCGAACGCATATTCCACGTCCCCGCTTACAGAATAGAACCCTGGACGGTGTAAGCGCGGTGCCCGCCCTAGCCCACCTTCATAAATCAACTCGGATTCTTTCGGAGCGTTTACACTAGCCGAAGTTTGGTCAACGTAAAACGCCGCTGCGGGAGAGGGTGTTTGATTGAATGTCGTCTCCTCCGCAAATCCCGCATATCTCAAAATTTCCATTTCAACCTCCTAATTGCTTTTCGATATACCTGAATCTTACTTCTATTGTATACCCGCAGGCGAACAATTGCTCGGCACTCATGCCCGTAACTTCGCCTGGTAGAAACCTTACACGCCTTACATCTCTCACTGCGCCATCGAGAGTGTGAGAGCGAACCAGCGCCGAAGCCGCGTCAGTAGCGAGCCTTATGGCTT
>JAQUQE010000104.1 GCA_028716225.1 Dehalococcoidales bacterium
AGAGCGATGTTGTAGTTGCCAGTGGTGTTGGAACGGAGGGCGGAGACTCCCAGGGCGGTATTTTGGTAGCCAGTGGTGTTGGAACGGAGGGCGGAGACTCCCAGGGCGGTGTTGTTGTTGCCAGTGTCGTTGGCGTAGAGGGCGTAATCTCCCAGGGCGGTGTTGCCGCTGCCGGTGGTGTTGGAGTGGAGGGCGGAGTTTCCCAGGGCGATGTTGCTGTTGCCAGTGGTGTTGGAGTAGAGGGCGGAGGGTCCCAGGGCGATGTTGCTGTAGCCCTCGGTGTTGGCGTAAAGGGCGGAGTCTCCCAGAGCGGTGTTGGAGCTGCCAGTGGTATTGGAGAAGAGGGCGTAGGATCCCAGGGCGGTGTTGTAGCCGCCAGTGGTATTGGAGAAGAGGGCGTGGGGTCCCAGGGCGATGTTGTTTTTGCCAGTGGTGTTGGCGGAAAGGGCGGAATATCCCAGGGCGGTGTTGGAGCCGCCAGTGGTGTTGGACTTAAGGGCGGATTCGCCTAAAGCGGTATTCCCTAGTATGTCCCCACCAAGAGAAAGGAAGGTGGCGCCGTTATAGCCAATGACTTTTAAAGCCGGATAAGGCGAGTCAATTTGTCTTATTGACACGTCGTCAATTGTCCAGGTGTCTCCGGTATTTCCATTATAGTCTACAAAGATAATAGTTTCCGTGCCGGTGAAATCGGTTTGGAAGACAACGGTGTGGGTGCCATTAGAAAAGGGATCATTGTTGTAAGTTATCCCATTGTTCATCAGCCAGAAGAACATTGGTGCATTTGCGCTTGAGATAGTGAAAGTAAGTAGGTAAGTATTGCCCGAGGTGGTGGCAAAGGTTGTAAAAAGATAAGGTTCGCCACCGGTATAAGTAACAACTACATTGTTGTCTCCGTAAGTCGCATCACTTCCCAGTGTCCAGCCGGTAGTGCCGCCGGTGAAGGTGCCATTGGTAATAAGCTCGCCCCCGGTTGGTGCGGCAATATTAGTAGCGATTTCCAGTTTTGAAGTAGGATTTGTCGTCCCGATGCCGACGTTACCTAAGGGGTTAATGGCCAGGGCCTCCGTTCCTCCCGCCGCCACCCTTAAAGGTTTAAGATTTGACCCTGTGGCGGTATTAAGGTTTAAAAGGTAGCCCGTGCCGGTATTATTAGCCGTATCGGTAAGGGTAAAGAGGTTATTAGTTCCTGTTGAGGCTCCCCAGGTAAAGGTGGTGGTGTAGGCCTGATGGGATAAAGAGAGATTCCCATCGGGATTGGTTAGGGCATTCCACTTTAGGGCGTTGGCGGTGATTTCAGTCGTCCACTCCAGCCCTCCCGAACCATTATTTTTCAAAAAGCTGTTGGTAATATGAGAAGATGGCCAAGAGTAGGTGAGGTTTTTGAGCTTGACAATATCCCCACTACTGTCAACTTGGAACTGAGAAGTGGCGCCGACTGAGAATAGAGAAGGGGGGCTGGTGGTGCCGATGCCGACGTTGCCTTTGAGTATTGTTTTGGTAATACTATCATTTCCCAAGACGACGCTATTACTTCCCGCTCCAATCGCCTGGTGGCCAATAACTATTTCATTTGTCCCCCCTGCAGCATTGGCTCTGGTGTCATAACCCAGAAAGACAGAATTACTTGGTGTTTCATTGTCTGACCAATCAGCTAAATAACTTCCAGCATTTACTCCCAAAGCAATGTTGGAGCTGCCAGTGGTGTTAGAGTAGAGGGCGGAGTCTCCCAGAGCGATGTTGCGGGCGCCAGTGGTGTTAGAGTAGAGGGCGGAGTATCCCAGAGCAATGTTGTAGGAACTAGTGGTGTTAGAGTAGAGGGCGGAGGTTCCCAGAGCAATGTTGCTGCCGCCGGCGGTGTTGGATTCGAGGGCGGAGGTTCCCAGAGCGATGTTGTCGTAGCCGGCGGTGTTGGAATAGAGGGCGGAGGTTCCCAGAGCGGTGTTGTTGTAGCCGGTGGTGTTGGAATAGAGGGCTTGATAACCTATGGCCGTATTAGATGTTCCATCGGCAAGAAGATTTTTCCCCGCCTGATAACCAAGTAAAGTGGCATAATTTGTGTTATTAAATTGAATCAAATCTTTGACTTGAATTAAATTGTTAGGACTCGTCGTCCCGATGCCGACACTGTGTTTTACCAACAAAGAAGGATCGGCGGCCGGGTCAAGATAATAAGCTATATCAGCGGTGTCAATAAACTTGGCGGCTTTAATCTCCCCATCAACATGAAGCTCAGAAGTAGGACTCGTCGTCCCGATCCCCACATTGCCGGAAGCATCAATGGCCAGGGCCTCCGTTCCTCCCGCTGCCACCCTTAAAGGTTTAAGATTTGACCCTGTGGCGGTATTAAGGTTTAAAAGGTAGCCCGTGCCGGTATTATTAGCCGTATCGGTAAGGGTAAAGAGGTTATTAGTTCCTGTTGAGGCTCCCCAGGTAAAGGTGGTGGTGTAGGCCTGATGGGATAAGGAGAGATTATCGGTAGGATTTTGAAGACTACTCCATTTAATCCCCAACCCACCGACATCGCTCCAGGTGGGAGCGCCTGTTCCCGCTGAGGTTAAGACCTGACCGGCACTGCCTACTCCTGTTAGTTCTAAGGAATCGGCATCCGAGTAAACGACACTGCCGGCTGAGGCGGCCAGGCTTTTATTCGTCCCTCCCCTTGCTAAGGATAACTGTCCCAACCAGCCGACACTAATGGAAGCAGGATTAACCAAGGCAGTAGAGGCCGATCCTCCCAAGGTCAAGGTGACATTGGTATCATCAGTTTTGGTTAAGGCGGCGGGGTTATCCCAAGTTGGTGCTCCCGCTCCCCCTGACTTGATGATCTGCCCTGAGGTCCCCGCCGCCAGATGGCCATAGGCGGTGGTAGAGGTTGAGTAGACCAGTTCTCCGGCTCCGGCGGCAGTCATATTGGCTCCCAGGCCGCCTCTTGAGGTTGAAAGATAGGTTTCCGAGTTTAGCACCCCCCCGCTGGTGGTGTAAACCGGTCCGTTATTGGTTAATCCCGAGAAGGTGATCGTCCCCGAGGAGGTAAGGCCGGTAAATCCCGAGGCGACGCCGGTGGTGGAGATATCCCAACTTGAGGTATTAACCGAACCGGCATCAGCGCCGTCTCCTAAAGTAAAGGTGCTGTTGGCGGTTAAGGCTCCATTGGCGGTTAACCCTAAAGTGGCGGTGATGAGCCCTGATATGGTAGGAGTGGCTGTCCAGTCAGTAGGAGAGATGGTTAAGCCTGATCCGGCAATGGTGGTGGCATAGGAAGCATTGCCAAAGGTGACCGCCCCCGCATCACCTTGGAAAAGAGGCGAAGACACGGAAGTGGTAAACCTACCCGTTCCGTTAACATCAAGTTTTGCCCCCGGGCTGGTTGTCCCGATCCCCACATTGCCGGCGGCATCGATGGCCAAAGCCTCAACTCCGGCCGAAGCCACCCTTAAGGGTTTCAGGGTTGACCCGCTGGCGGTATTAAGGTTTAAAAGGTAGCCGGTGCCGGTGTTGTTAGCCGTATCGGTAAGGGTAAAGAGGTTATTTGTCCCGGTG
>JAQUQE010000105.1 GCA_028716225.1 Dehalococcoidales bacterium
CAGTTCACGAAGACGTGGTATCATGTTGTGCTGGTGCTTAATTTTCGAATTAGTTCTGTATTTCATAACACACTTGTGTCTGTAGAGAATATAAGAAGTGATTCTCTACAGATGACAAGGATGTTATCTAACCGATTGGTCCATTGACACAGACGATCGCTGGTTCATCGTTCGATCCAAAGTTTTCCTTCAGCCAAGCTTGACCACCAATAGATCTCCTGATGATACAAGCGTTCTTGCATGTGTACTCCGACGTAATGTGACAAGGGTACCGTTTCAACATCGATTTCTCTCCAGGATGTAGGAGAGCATCGCTGAGACGACACCCTACTGAATTGATACAGTCACCACGTCTTGGGTACTGTAGTCTACTCATGAAGAGTTCTTCAGGACTCATTCGGCTCCTTTCATGTGAATTCGACTACCAACTTCCTCTTTGCATTTTCCTCTTTGCAACGTGACCAGAAAAGATACCGTTCGTCTCAAACTGACGAGTGCGTCTTCTCCAGCCTTTTACATCCACGACTTCATCCACGACCATCATAGAATCTGGATGGTCGCGGCATGGCACAATGCGCATGTGTGTTCCCATACGCATTATTGTGAGAATTTTGTGACAGACCTTACACCTTGGATACCAACTTACTCCATGGTATACGTTTGTCATTTCTTGATTGACACGAGTCTCGAAATATCGAACTTGCGTGATGCCTTTTCCTTTTTCTGGACTTCGTCCGATTTCTGGACTTCGTCAGCTTTCACGAACTGACCGTTTCTGAACAAGATACCATTCTTGGCACGCTCGACATCCTTATTCATGTATGACACACCTCCTTTCCATTAAGACTACGATCAGGTATTATAACTGAAAGGTTATAGTATCTGATCGTAGTCCAATCTAGCCTACCACTCTCATACGAATGTTACGGGATTATGACCTAGGCGGTCTTCGGCGGGTTCTTGGCTTTCTCTTCCTCGGCCGCGAGGCGCTTGTTGGTGTCCTCGATCTCTTTCTGCTTATCCGCGGCTTCCTTGTCCCAGGCGGCCTGCGACTCGGCTTCGGTGGCTTCCTTCATCCGGTCAGGGAACTGGGTCTGGATCTTGTAGTAAACGAAGTGGTCCAGGGGATCGAGGCCGAGTTCGACGGCCAGGGCCTTGCCGATCGCGGCTTTGGACACGTAAGTCTTGCCGGTTTTGGTATCGACCATTGCGGTCCGGCCCTTCTGGCCTTTGCCGCCGAAGAGCTGGCGTTTCGCGTTGGGCGCCGATTTCTCGAGTTCATCGACTCTCTTGACGAGTTTCTCGACCACGTCCAGGATCTGGTTCATGACATCTTCAATGTTGTCGATTCTCGACGGTTTCTTTGCCGCAGTAGCAGCCGGTGGGTTCGTATTCTGTGTCATCTTTACCTCTCTCTTAATCTTACTTTAGAGAGCGGTAGGCTAGATTGTTAAGGACTTCCATTTTGAGGCACTCGCCTTCGGTCGGCGGATGCCTGGCCGGAAAACCACGTCGCGGTAGGAAGCACTTCCCGGTAGGACGCACAAGACTCGCATTCTGCAACCGGATGCCCATCGAACGGTGAAAACGCGAGGAATGACCTCTCCGGCTTCTACCGTTGTGCGTCCCCGTCTACTAATCACTTTCTGCCTCAGCAGGGATATGTGGACGGATCTTCCCCATTATTTATTTCCTTAAGCACCACGTCCATCCAACTAAAGTCTAAATGACTTCAGCAGTGCAGTAGACCAAATTATTAAAAGAACGTGTAACTGATTCTGAGCACCCGCGAAAGCTGTTTTAGACTACTGCCTTTGGCAGTTTGAGTCTATTTCTTGTTGATGATACCGGTCTTGTTGTCTGGGATGTTGAGGTGATTCTTGTTGGGGTCGATGAAGACGTCCGGTTTTTTGTTGGGGTCGATGACGTCCGGTTTCTTATCTTCCGCCGGTTTGTTGATAGTGGAGGTAACCTCAGGTTTCTTGTCTTCCACGACGTTCGGTTTCTTCTCCGCGAGAATGAGCTCCTTGAGAGCATTCAGCTCTTCTTTCAGCTTGTCGTACTCACTCTTGGAGACGACGTCCGCCTGGGGCACTGCCGGAGTGTTGGTCACGGCTGCGGGAGTTACCAGGACATCCATGCCGACCATGATGGGGGTTTCCACCCCGTCGATGATGTCGACGAATCTGGTGGACTTGCCATCCTTCGAACCTGCCAGCCGCAGAACCTCATACCAGATGTACCCGTTGGGACGACCGATGAGTTTCCCGCTGGTCCGCAGCGGATTGAGATGGAACTCGGGAGCAACCGAAGTACCCGCTTCCGAGTGGCTCCGGTAAACGATTCCCGTCGAAAGATCCTTGCAGGGTTTCGCCGCTTGGGTGGTTCTGCCGGTTCTGGTTGCCGGAGCATTCCCAACCGTAGAACCGGAAAGGAACATCTCCGTCAGTCTGTTACTGTTCTCGACCATCTTCGCCAAGGTTTCGGCATCGATTTCGATCTTCTGAGTCATTTCGTTCTCCTTCGGACTTCACGTCCTCAGCTTCAAAACGGATGCTCAGAATCAGTGACACGTTTCAGTTGTTAAAGTACGGAGTGACCTGGATATAGTTATCTATCTATATAAGAGAAAATAATTCTCTATATATATTCTATATTATATATTCTTTTATTTATTCTATAATAATAGAACTTCGAAAAAACTCTTTTATTTAATTTTCTAAGAATATTATAATTCGTTTTAATCCAAAAATAAATAAAATATTTCTTTTATTATAACAGTAATTACTGTTTTGAAAAACGACCCTCTCAAAGATTATTGACAAATTTACCTAATGGTGATGTTTACTTAGGCCCGTGGACCCTTTGGGCCTTTTGTGGGCTTATCGGGGAGTTCTTGGAGCATTTCATAGAATGGTTTAAGAATCATACTGGTTGAGGGCTGGATT
The DNA here is from genome assembly GCA_028716225.1 of Dehalococcoidales bacterium. Classification (NCBI taxonomy): domain Bacteria; kingdom Bacillati; phylum Chloroflexota; class Dehalococcoidia; order Dehalococcoidales; species Dehalococcoidales bacterium. The sequence continues at coordinate 2,949 of JAQUQE010000105.1, forward strand.
AACCGACCAAAACGTAACGCGTCGCGTTGGACTGCTGACGATTTAGTTGCTTGCATGAGGTTAGTATACGTCGGTTCTTCAAGAACATCAATCGCTTTTATAGCCAGGATAGCTCGAGCTTTTTTCAATATCATGTATGGCATTATATCTTTCAATAGTGATCTACCGTCTATGAGGTTAAATACTAAATAATAGCCTGTTCTATGCTTTAGAGTTGCTGCCACAGAAGTAATATGCGTTCTCATGGTATATATCTCTAGGTAACCTCGATAAGGTAAGTCAGACCATCTCTTAGTGAAAAATTCTACAAGATCACTATTGGTGTTTGTAAAGACTATTCGCAGAGTATAGTTATCTTCAGACATTTTGTTTATGACAATCATGCCCTCACCATCAAACAGTCCTGCTGCATACGCCTTATCAAATTCTGTGGGTATAATAATTTGTTGTGTCATCGAACTTCCTACCACTTAATCGTTCAAAGATTATTGACAAATTTACCTAATGGGGAGTGCCACTATATGTCAGGAGATACTCTGTAGATATGTCGAAGTGCTTAATGCAAACCGATATTTGTATGTAGTAACTACTAT
>JAQUQE010000106.1 GCA_028716225.1 Dehalococcoidales bacterium
TCGGGCGGTAAGCCGGTCAGATTCCCCGTTGCCTTGGCACCGTGAATTAATATCTGCTTTAATCGGTCCCTCTTTGTTTTGCTCATATCCATGGCATTACCGAGGGATTTAATCTCTTTACCCACATTGCCGAGCATTCCGCCCCGGTAATCGTATCCCTCGAAGAACACCGAGGACGCATCCCTTACGAGAGGGATTGTGGAAAGCAACATTTTCCCGGTTGAAGTGAAAGGATATAAAGCAATATCTCCCGGAGTCTTGGGGGTATTGCCCCTTGTCAATTCATTAATAATTCCGGGGATGGTAAGCAGGAACCAGTAGTCTTTCATAAGATCGAGAATTCCATAATCCAGGGTGGGGGATTTATATTTTCCCCATGCCTGGATTATCTGATTGTATTGAGCATTAAAGAACGTATAAAAGAACGTGATAAAGGTTTTAAATAGTTCGCCACCGCGCATTATAGCGGCTTTATTCTTCGGGCTTGCGCTTCCCTGGGATCGTTCCGTTACTCCGTCGGCGTAATCTATAGCTCGGCCCTCGTCTCCTTGTGCTATGTTCTCAACACGCCCATTCATTGCCTTGGTGTATGCGGATAGCCAGGCCATGCGAGCAGTGCGAGTGTCGAGGTAGGCAGTCATATACATACCCCACCGAAGATAAAGGTCTTTCCACGAATCGCCGTTGCCTACGTCTGCCATTTCCCGATCATAGGAATGCGATCTATTGGCGATAGAAGCGCTTCGCTCTTCAATGAATTTATCCCACTTCCACGGATTGGAGAGATAGGCAGATACTCCCTTGAGTACCCAACCCGCCCCGACTTCCGGTATGGCTGAAAGGATGGCCGTAGGCTGGATTAATGCCGTTGATAGCCTGCCAACCATAATAAAGGCGGTTGTGTTCCTGCGGATATATCCAACCAACGCTTCCCCCTTGAGCATTGGCTCACGTCCGGGATTAGCGATTTCTTTCAACCAGGGCTTTAATTGCTTATATGCGTTTTCTCCCCTCGCTATCGTTACAGCCCGCTTGAAATCTGGATCGTTTATAATCTTAAGAAGATTTCGCACCGCTACTGCATGAGTCGCAAAATGGGTGCCTTCATTGAAATACTGCGAGAGAACTTTTATGAAGTTTAACTCTGGAGGATATTTCCCGCCCTTGCGTTCTATGGTTGATCCGAATTTCGTACCGATGAAGGGGAAGAAGTCTTTGAATGCCTGTTCCGCCTCCCTTTCCGTCTTGGCCTCATTAATACGGTCGGATAATTTCCTATCGAAGTAAAGGGGGTAATAAACGCCCTTAACCCGAATCATTGGTCGGCCATTTAAAGCGAGGTAGGTTTTTTCTACATGAGGCGTAAGTATCGGCAGAAGTTCCTCGACTATCTTTCTTGCGATCTCTTTTTCTCGCTCGGTGAGTAGGTTGCCAGGTATGTCTATCTGCTCTTCTGTCAACCATTCCTTTTTCTCTGGATCTCCGAACCCTTTAGCTAACGCCGCCCGGTTATCCGGGTGAAGACTATGCAGATACCATCCCACCATTTCAAGTCGAGTCATGGGGAAAGGCAGCCCCTTAACTGTATGCTTTTCCGTACTGAATGCCTTGCGGTCTTCAATAAGTGCAAGAGTTTCATCTATAGCCTTGCTTGCCTTCTCTTGTAGTCTGATTTCGGCATCAGCCGCCGCCTTACATTCAAGCCACATTTCTTCATAGACCGGCCCCATTTCGTGGAAGCCATCAAGGGCCCGCAGAATCATTTCCGGCATAAGCAGTTCACTATGATAAGCATCTATACCGTCTAAAAACTTCTGAGCTACCCCTTTTTCTCTGGAAGAAGGAGGAAGCGGTCGGTCTGGACTTACTTCAACTGTTTTGGCGTTCTGGTAGATTGAACGGATAACCCGGAGTTTTGAAGCTTGGAAGGAAATCTTTCTCTGCTCCCCGATAAACTGGTCGTGGATCTTCCCGGCATAATGAATCTGCTTTGCCGTATCATGCAAGAGTCTTACGTCATCCATACTCATAGAGCCAAGACGTTGACCACGGTAATACATTTCCTGGAGTCGCATTATGAAATCACGGTCAATAATTATAGCCTCGCCGTTTACTTCCTGCTTATCGACAAACTCTTGCAGAGCGCCGGGCTTCAACTTGGCCTGTCTCTTTGTTCTCCCTGTGAGCTGGATAAGCTCAATCAGGGCTTCTTTGTATTCCCAATTAACCTTTTTATCGTTAAGCATTCGGTTAAGGCTTTTGGTGATTTTCTGAAATTCGTTTCTTGCCTTAACCATATCGCGGTATTTCTGCGAAATCTCGCGCTGCCGTTCCTTGGCCTTAAGTGCTGCCTCTTTCTTGCCTGCGTTAAAAGCGGTTCTAGCCGCAGCCGCTTCTCGTTTCATTGCCGCGATAAGTTCCGGGTAACTTCCCCGGTCATTGACTTGATCGACTTTAATCTGCCCCGTATTTTCACGAATTACCTGCTTAATGCCCCGAGCCGTCTTGTTCTGCATCTTTGCCGTAGCGCTCTCGGTGATCTCTTTCAGTACCTTTATTTCTTCATCTAAAAGCCGCAAGTGCATATCAGCGGCCAGCTCTTCTTTCGTGGGCGCATATTCGGACCGCAAGGAATCTACTATCGATTCTATGGCTTCCGGTTTTGTCTTGGAATTGATAAACGCCTGCACCATACTATCCAGATCGCCGAATCCGAAATCCGCCGCTACCTCGTCAGGAACAAGTTTTCCCTTGGGGGAAACAAGCCCGCGCCGCGCTGCCTTCAGGCTGCCAATTGTTTCGTCTCCGTAGTCCGCCCGAAGCTGCTTTTCGTTTAGCCCGCCACGCTTTACTATTTCATCCATACCGCTATGCACGGGATCGTCCTTGAGGAGTTCAAGCGCCTCCTTGCGCCATCCGGCTTCACGCTTCGCATCCTCCCTTTTCATTTGCGCTTCCACGTTTACCCGTGCTCTACGGTACGCCTCGGAGGCCAGCTTATCGTATGAGTCCATTTCCTTCACGGTCAGAGGATGATCGGCCGGTTCAACGAAATAGTCTTCGTTAAGCTCGTAAATGGGACGTTCCTTGCGTTCGGCTTCGGTTGCAACCATGCGGTCAAAATGTGCTCGAAGATTGTCGGACAATTCAACTTTGAGGTTTTTCAGGGTTTGATAGATGTTTATAAGATATTGCCTCATCTTAGCAAAGATGGCGCGCAGCCTGTAGGTGGGCGCTTTACCTTCCATCCAATAGCGTTCCCATGCTCTAGCATAGGTCTCCTCGTGCCTTTCCGACCAGCCCTTCCCGGGGACTTCCGATGTGATTCCAAGATCTTCTTCGACGACCCGCAATTCTTCCGGCGATAGCAACCGCTTGCGCATCCAGTGACCGATTTCGTGGATCACGGTAGATACGTCGGCTTTTTCGAAAAGATGGAAGAAAACCCGGCCATCTTCGAGGAATTGGATTGCGCCTTTTTTACCAATGCGCTGATAGAGCGT